>CAJPPQ010000014.1 GCA_905372605.1 Porphyromonadaceae bacterium | reverse complement strand
AATAACTCAAAATATTTTTTTATAGCATGAGAAAGATTACTCTTTTAATGTGTTTCGTGCTCTGCACGGTCTTCGGACTGCGGGCACAGAATGTAACATTACCCTATGTCCAAGACTTCGCCGCCCTCACGTCGGGCGATATGCTCTCGGCGACGGGAAGCTCCACGGCAGCCTCTGCAAGTGCATTGCAGGGGATTGCTTCGGTAAGCAGAGCGTACCAAGCGGGCGGAGCGGTTCGTCTTGGCGACGACGGTAATGATGGCGGCTTTACTACGCAACCTGTCGTTGCGGGTACGGCTCGTTTCTTGAAAGTGTCGTTCGACGCTGCCGTTTGGACAGCAGCGACACCCTTACCTGCCCGAATTGTCGTAACTTATGGCACTCAAAGCGATACGGTCGACCTACCCGCTATGGCACACGGTTGGCCTCTATCGGCTGCCGATATGGTGCGATACAATGCCGTATTCAATGCTCTGCCCACTCCGACGGCGATAACGGTGTCTGCCATCGTCGGTAGCGGTATCGAAAGTCGTGTGTTTGTCGACAACCTCAAGGTACAAACTACAAACGGAGGTACTCTCTTATCGGAAGGATTCGAGTCAGAGACCTTCCCTCCCGAAGGCTGGACTAAGAAACGGCTCAAAGGAAGCAACGAGTGGATAAGAAATAAATCGTATACACCCATAGATAAGGCATGTGCTCGTGTAAACTACGGAGGTGAGTTCGGGACGGAGAATTGGCTTATCACTCCCCGAATGTTTCCCGCTGTCGGCGATAGCCTTACTTTCAGTCTGAAAACAGAGAATAAGTACACAAACGAGCCTACCGTAGTACACGTAAAGGTATCGAAGGCATCTGCCGATATAGCCGATTTCGCTACCACTGCCTTGACAGTGCGAGGTAAAAACATCTCAAAAAATTGGACTCGATATAAAGTCGATCTGTCGCCCTATGCCGGCAGTATGGTCTATGTTGCGTTTCAGGTGTTGGATACGAATGGTATTAATATCTTCTTAGACGAAGTACATGGGGCGATGATATTGCCCTCGACCGATTGCTCGGCACCTAAAGATATCGCCTTATCTGGTATCACAGCTACTTCCGCCAACTTGTCGTGGACAGAGACGGGCTTTGCCTCGTCGTGGGCAGTAGAGTATTCCACTTCGTCTACATTCGTAGGGGCAGTGTCGCAGACGGTAACGGGTACGCCGTCGTTGAGTCTGTCGGGGCTTACTGACAATACCGTTTATTATGTAAGAATAAAAGCCGACTGCTTGGGCGGCGAGTATAGCGAGTGGTCTACCGTTTCGTTCAAGACCAAATGTGTCTATCTGACAGGGACGATAAACCTTCGAGAACAATTCGATTCGATTAGTGTCGGCTCTCTGCCAACTTGCTGGAGTAAGATATCTTCCCATACTACATTCCCTTCGGTAGTAGGTAGAGATACTACAAGCGGAGTATTTACAAACGCCGTAAAATTCGGTGAGTCGGACTCGGCTTATTTGGTACTACCTCCCTTCGGAGTACCACTCAATACTTTACAGGTCGATTTCTTATTAAACAAAGAGGGCAGTCTTTCGGGTACCTTTCAAGTGGGTTATATGACCGACAATACAGATGCACGTACATTTGTACCTGTAGCTTCATTCAACGACGATGAGTCTTCTCTGAAAAAGATGGTTTATAAACACGTACTCTTTACCGATGTTGCCGACGATGGCAGCAACCGATACATAGCATTCAGGTATGGCGGTGTGGGCGAAGAGGTATTCGCCAAACACCATTACTATTGGTTAGACTCAGTATCTGTAAAACAAGCTCCCGCTTGCCATCCTCCATATAAGTTGAAGGCTACACTTATTGCTCCCGATTCGGCTGTGATTGCTTACGTACTACCTTCAGGAGTTACTGAGGCTCAGTATGTATGTGCTGCCGCAACGGCAACCGACCCGTCGTTACTTACTCCCGTCAATACTATTGGTAGCAGTACTATAAACGTTACGGGACTTACTCCTCAGCAAGAGTATAAGCTCTGGATGCGCAGTAAGTGTTCCGGCGGTGTTTACAGCGAATGGTCGTTCGAACCGTTGAGGTTCACTACTGCATGCGAGTATATCTATACCGTCGAAGAAGATTTCAAAAACACAAGTGTGGGCGATATACCCGAATGCTGGAGTAAGATACCCAGCGAGAATACGTTGCCTTCTGTTGTTGCAGCGGATCCGTTTTACAACGTGAAAAGTAAGGCTATAAAGTTTGGTGATACGAACGGACAATGCTTGGTATTGCCTCGCTTTGCGGTACCTCTGAAGACATTGCAGCTCGACTTCATGCTGAATAGAAGCGATGTAAGATCTTGTACCTTCCAAGTAGGTTATATGACCGATCCCACCGACGCAAGTACATTCGAGGCGGTAGCTTCGTTTAAAAATAATGTTTATAAACGGATGTTGCCCAAGCGCGTCTTCTTCGACAATGTGGCGGACGGTAATATCCGATATATCGCTTTCAGATACGGTAGCGTAGGCGGTGAGACTTTTCAATATAATTCATACTGTTGGCTCGATTCGATTAGGGTGCAGGCAGCACCGTCGTGCTTGCCTCCTACGGGAGAGAAAGTCGTTTTTGTTGCTTCCGATTCGGTCGTTATTGCCTATAAGTCGAATGCCGCTACGACTCGGTATGTCTATGGCTTGGCTAACGTAACCGACCCGTCGACGTTGCCTGTAAATACTGTCGACGGTGATACGATACGACTCTCGGGGCTTACTCCCAATACTACGTATAGGGTATGGTTGCAGAGCGATTGTGGCAGTGGCAATATCAGCGAATGGTCGTTCGAGCCGTTGACCTTTACTACTCTTTGCGGCAGTATCTCTACTCTAAGCGAAGACTTCGACGATATCAGCGATAATTATATGCCCGATTGCTGGACTCGAATACCCGCCAAAAATATGTTACCCGCTGTCGTATCTCCGGAATACGGACTTACATCAAAAGCTATGAAGTTCGGATCGTTAAACTCTCTTTATCTTGTATTGCCTCGCTTCTCGGTACCGCTCAATACTCTACAGCTCGACTTTACTCTCGACAGAGAAGGCGAAAACTCAGGTACTTTCCAAGTCGGTTATATGACCAATCCGACCGATAGCAACACGTTCGTGCCTGTCGCCTCGTTCGACGACCGCAATGCGGCTATATACAAAAAGATGCTACGCAAGCAGGTCTTCTTCAGTAGAGTTACCGACGATGGCACCAATCGTTATATAGCATTCCGCTACGGTAAAGTAGGGCAGGAATCGTTCTCTCCGGCTTATTTCTATTGGATAGATTCTTTATCGATACAGCCTGCTCCTTCCTGTATCCCTCCGACAAAACCGAAAACTATCTCCGTCGGTACCGACTCGGCAGTTATATCTTATCTCCCCAGTATTGCAACCGCTCAAGTGCAGTATGTCTACAAAGAGGTTTCCGATACCAGAGACCTTTCGACACTCACACCTCATAATGCTGTCGGAGGCACGGTGAAGCTATCGGGACTCAGCCAACATACGTCGTATAATATATGGCTACGTAGTCGATGCGATTCGACCGATTACAGCGAGTGGACTATTAATCCTCATACGTTTACGACTAAGTGCGGCGATGAGGCTTCGATAAGCGAAGACTTCGAGGTGGTAGCAAAAGATTCGATTCCCGCCTGTTGGCGTAAAATATCGAAGAGCAATAAGTTCCCTGCCGTAACAGACGGTCTTCCTCAATACGGAGTACCTTCCAAAGCAATAAAGTTCAGCTCCTCCGCTCCTCAGTATTTGGTGTTGAACAAAATGAGGGCAGCTCTGAACACGCTGCAACTTAGCTTCGACCTCAACAAAGAGCATTACGAATGCGGTCTGTTGCAAGTAGGCTATGTAACCGACCCGACCGACAGCAATACGTTCGTGCCTGTCGCTTCGTTCGACAACGGTAACAATATACGGACTATGCTGCCGAAGACGGTATACTTCAACTCCGTCGTCGACAACGGCAACAACCGTTATATCGCTTTCCGCTACGGCAATGTAGGTAATGTATCGCAGAACACTTCGTATGCGTATTTTATCGATAATATATCGGTCGAACGCGTACCTACATGCCGTGTACCGACATCGTTGAATGTAAGTGTCTTTTCGGGTGCTACGACCGACACTGCCGTCGTTCGTTTTGCTCACGAACCTTCGGCTACCTCGTGGCAGTACGTGTTGGCGAAGGGTGTAGACGTATCGACCATTCCACCCGATTCGATAAGCCCGATAACGTTTGCTACCGACAACCTCAAAATATCGTCGCTCGAGAAGGATAAAGATTATACCATCTGGATACGAACCGTAAGTTGTACGCCCGATACGAGCTCTTGGGCGGTTGCTCTGTTCTCGACTAAGTATTGCCGACCGCGACCCTCCTCTGTGTCGGAGAAAGGTATCACAAGAGTCAGATACGGAGTATCTCGTATAGTAGAAAACAGTACAGGCAAAGAAGACGGCAACTATGGCGACTACTCTGCTATGAGCGGCGACGTGAGCCGAGGCGACTCTGCTCGGGTAGCAATTAAATTCTCGACGCAAAAGAATAATAAAAACAACACACGTATATTTGTCGATTGGAACCGCGACTACGACTTCGACGACCCTGGCGAAACCGTTTACGAAGGAATATCCGAGGCCGCCTCGCCGACTACCCTTGAGGCTTCGTTCTTAGTACCCATCACCACTGCCAACGGCGACTATCGGATGCGGATAGTGGGCGTAACAAAAGGTACTAGAAAACCCGTTCCGTGCTATATGGACGATCTGGCTGCCGTAGAAGACTACACTCTGAGTGTGGTAGACCCGCTTTCTTGCAAGTTTGTAAAGAATATAGCAGTGAGAAACGTAACTCCGTCGAGTGCCGACATTGTGTGGACGGCAGGCGGTAGCGAGACATCTTGGGCAGTGGTGGTATCTAAGGCTCCGCTTACTGTGGCTCAGCTCGATACCACTACCTCTGTAACTGTATCGGCGGCCTCTTACAGTGCTTCGTCGCTCACACTAAAGACTCGTTATTATGTATATATCAGAGCCGTATGTAGTGCAAGCGATAAGTCGCCTTGGCAGTCGGCAGAGTTCACTACGAAAGCTCTTTCGGTGCAGTTGCCCTACGACCAAGATTTTAGCGGAGCTACACCAGAGATATCCGTATGGTCGGCCGAAGAAGATGCCAATAAATGGATCGTAGGCAATGCTATAAGCAATGGCGGCAAATCGATGTATATATCCAAAGACAATGGAGTATCTGCCGCTTACAACGACCATAAGGAGTCGCACTCTATGGCGTATGTAACGGTCGATTTCGACAATAGCCCGAAGTTTGCTATCTCTTTCGACTGGATCGGTAGAGGAAGCGATTACGAAAGCAAGGAAGGAGGTTATTGGGCGCAAGACTATATGATGGTATATATGGTACCCGATTCTACCGAACTGCCCAAGACTTGGTCACAGGAGCAATCTAATTGGTTTAAGGACGTACCCGGAGCTCGCACTATCGGAAGGAAATATCTTAACCGAAGTAGGTGGACTACCGTCTCCGATACATTACCTTCGTCTTACGCCGGTACAAAGAGAAAACTTATATTTATGTGGCTCAACGACGAGGGAATGTACAGTGCTCCTACTATGGCGGTCGACAACATTTCTATCGTCGGATACGACTGTAATACACCTTCTAAGGTAGTATTGGATACCATATCGACCGATTTGGCTCGGATACATTGGAGCAAAGGTGGCAGCGAAACGTCGTGGATAATAGAATACAAGAAGGCCGACGCAGCAACTTGGACGAGTGTAACAGTCAGCGATACTGTCTATTCGTTCAGCGGTCTCGATGCCAATACCGACTACAGAGTGCGAATCAAAGCGGTATGTACGGGTGGCAACCGATATAGTGCTTGGTTGTCGTATGCGTTCCATACACGGTGTACGGCACAAGCGATAGGCAATACACAGATAATATACGATTTCAACAGCTATCTGGGCAAGTTGCCCGAATGTTGGACGAGGACTCTTGCCCGTCAGAGCAGTGTCATCACATATCCTATTGTAGGTAAGTTCGAAGAATATTCTCGCGATACATTGCTTATGTTCGGTGGTATAGCTACACAAATAGTCGCTACGGCAGAGTATATCGAAGACGTAAGTAGAGTAGAGTTGGAGTTTGACCTTATAAAAGAATCGTCGCTCGCTTCGGGTACGATGGAATTGGGCGTACTGTCAAATCCCTACGATTCGAGTACGTTCGTTGCCGTCCACGACCTCTCGTCGCTGCTGACCGTCGATGTCGAAACGCCTCAAAGGTTCTTATTGTCTTTGTCGACCGCACCTACTGGTATGCACTACATAGCATTCCGACAGACGATTACAAACTCGGCATATTCAGGCAGATACGGTATCGACAATCTTAATATACACCTTGTTCCTACTTGTCTGAAGCCCGATGGTATTATATTCAACAACACCCACAATCCCTCTGCTTCGACTATGGAAGTGAATTGGACTCCGGGTGGTAGTGAGTCGGAATGGGTGCTACAATACAAGAGAACCGACTCGGTAAAGTGGACTTCGGTAAAAGTATCGGGGCAGCCGATATATACGATACGCAACCTGTCGCCTCAGACACGCTACGAGGTGCGGATAAGAGCTGTCTGTCAGCCAAACGACTCGAGTTTCTGGACTCCTATACGGCGCTTCGACACTCAGTGTGCAGCAGATACGCTGCCATTCGTAGAAAACTTCTCGGGATGCTCTTTTTCGAACTTCCCGCCCAACAGTTGCTGGGGACGTTACACTCAGAGTGCCTCGCAAGTATTCGGTGGAGCTGCTCTTAGCAACGTAGGAACGGAATGGACTTATAGCGAAAACGGGCATGGTATCAATAACGGAGGAAAAGCGAGAGTAAATATTGTAGGTACCACTCTCAGTGCTTGGCTCGTAACGCCACCAATATTATTGCAGAGCGGTAGCAAACTCGAGTTCGACATTGCGTTGACGGAAAACGGTAACGGAACTCCCGCCTCAGGTACCAGAGTAGACGACAAGTTTATGGTCATCGTATCTGCTGATGGTGGAGATACTTGGAAGCAAGAAAACGCTACCGTTTGGAGCAACGACAGTACAGGCACCTATGTATTCAACGATATTACCAATACCGTAAATCATTATAGTATCGACCTCTCGAAGTATTCGGGAGTAGTAAAGATAGCCTTCTATGCCGAGTCGAGCGTCACGGGAAATGGCAACAACGACTTACATCTCGATAATATCAAAGTTTATAAGCCGCACGTCACGCCGCCTACCGTCGTAACGCTCGATGCCGACAATATCGGCGACAATACCGCTACGTTGCATAGGCGAATAACGGAAGGTACATATCCTATCGATGCCGACGGATTCTACTATAAGGCAGCCTCCGGTTCGCAGTGGACTCCGACGACCGATAGTGTCGTTACGGGCTTGATTCGAGGAACCAAATATCAATTCTATGCTTATGCTCAGACAAACGTCGACGGTAACGTTCAAGAGTACCAAGGAGCGACCTTAGAGTTTACCACTACGGGCTCTGCATCTGTTCATCCGACCGTCGAAACACGTCCTGCTACCAATATCACTCCTACCTCGGCAATGCTGCACAAGGCTATCGTTGTCGACCCGTCGGAACCCGTATTGCAGCAAGGTTGGAAGTGGCGTAAGGTGGGTGCCTCTGTTTGGACGACTACCTACGATAGTCTTATCACGGGTCTCGAACACAGTACCGAGTACGAGTTCTATGCCTATGCTACTACGGCTCTGAGGGCCGACGGCTACAATGGCTCTACTCTGACCTTCACTACCCCTGCTCATACACCGCCGACGGTGAAGACACTCGACGCAACGGCTATCGGTATGTATGCCGCTGTGCTACGTAAGACTGTTACCGCAGGTACGGAGCCTATTGTAGAGCAGGGCTGGAAGTACAAGAAGGTTGGCGAGGTGGTATGGACACAGACTACCGACGGTAACCTGAACGGTCTGGGTCAGAATACCGAATATGAGTTCTATGCATACGCCGTAACAAGCTCATATCCGATGACTAAGGGTGAAACGTTGAAGTTCCGTACGCTTAAGTCTACCTCAGACTTGGATGCAGCCGACTACGGAGTAACCATCTTCCCCAACCCTGCCGACAATACGGCTATTGTCGTCGTCGAAGGGCTTACCTCGGCTGCCGACATTACAATTGTTGACGCATCGGGTAGGGTAGTCGGTCGCTATCGAATTGTTGCTGGCGAAAACAGCATCTCGCTCGATGTCTCTTCGCTTGTCGAAGGCAACTATATCGTACGCATTCTTTCCGATGCTATCGATAAGGTAGAGCACTTGGTTATCAAGAAGCGTTAGCCACGATAGAGTTAATAACGTTTATAAAAATGAGGGTTGTCTACCGTTGTGGGCGACTCTCTTTTTTACTGCTCCGCTCAGCCTTTGTCGGCGATTGCCGAAAAAGTATTACCTTTGCCGTTGCAAATCTATTATTAGCGGTTAGCAAGTATTACGCAAATCGTCGATTGTCTCAATGAATGAAGTAAAATATCCGTCTGTTCTGCTCGAGAATCTTGTCAACGAGTTTCATAAGCTACCCGGTGTGGGTAAGAAGACAGCTCTTCGCTACGCACTGCATCTATTGAAGTACGACGAATCGGAGGCTTTGGGGCTGGGAAACTCTATTTTAAAGTTTCGTGCCGAAGTCTCGAAATGCAAGATTTGCCACAATATCTGCGATTCCGACAAATGCGAGATTTGCAGCAACAGCCGCCGCGATAGCAGCCTTATCTGTGTGGTAGAGAGTATTGCCGACGTGATGGCTATCGAGAACACTGCCCAATACAACGGAGTCTATCACGTGCTTGGCGGTGTCATTTCGCCTATGAACGGTATCGGTCCTGCCGATTTGGAGATACCTTCGCTTGTGGAGCGTATCGGAGAGGGCAACGTCAAGGAGGTGATTTTAGGGCTTTCGCCCGATATGGAAGGCGATACTACCTGCCTGTATATCTATAAAAAGCTCGTGGCGTTCGATATCGAAATATCTACCATAGCACGAGGAATATCTGTCGGTAACTCTTTGGAATATACAGACGAAATCACACTTGGCAGGAGCATTGTTAATCGTATAAAATATTCTTTATAAATGATATATACGCAAATACACAAACGACTAAAGTATAATTTCGGAATAGCTATTGCTATTACTCTATTTCATATACTCATCGGATATATCATCTCTGTAAGCGGATTTATAAGTGTACACCCCGCCCTATCGCCATATCCGAAGGCGGCAATCATTCTGTTCGTTTTGGTATCCATTCCGTTAGATTTGAAATGGTTTGCCACGAGGCTACGAAAGATAGCCGATTATACCGACTACGACAGAAAAGTCGCAGCTTACATAAAGTATTCTCGCATTAGGGTACTTGTGATTCTTGTGGGGCTTATTTCGGCTATAATGTTCTTCTTTATGCGGCAAATGAACGATATGCTCTATCTTATAGGTATAGAGGTTATTATATTGTTGCTATGTATGCCTACGAAGAAGCGGGTCGAAAGTGAAATGGCAGTTTTTGCCCCTGACGAAGACGGCTATCATACAACCGAATAAAATATAATATTATATATGACAATAGCAGTAGATTTCGATGGCACAATCGTAGAAGAGGCTTATCCGCAGATAGGTAAACCAATCCCTTTTGCTATCGACGTACTCAAAAAACTTATCTACGAAGATTATCATCACGTAATACTTTGGACTGTGCGTGAGGGGGCTCTGCTCGAAGAGGCTGTGCAATACTGCCGGCAGCGAGGCGTAGAGTTTTATGCTGTAAATAAGCTACATCCCGACCTTCCGGACGAATATTGTTCGCGTAAGATTGCTGTTGATATTTTTATCGACGACCGTAGTCTGGGCGGATTGCCCGAGTGGGGACTTATATACAGAATGATAAAAAACAACGAATCGTGGCATAGCATAATCAATAGTCCTGATACCACCCCCGACAATCGTAAAAAGAAGGGGTTATTTGCAAGAATATTTTCATAAAAATCATACAAAACAATGATACAAAGGATACAGACAGTTTATTTATTATTAGTTGCTATTTTGGGTATACTTACCCTTTGTTTTCCTATTATGGGGATATGTTCGCCCGACGTGGGGCTTTCTAAGATTTATGCTCTTGGCTCGCTTTGGTGTACGTGTATGGGAGGAGGAGCTGCTATTTGGAGCAAACTATTTGGAGTGGTGGCTCTGTTGATACCGTTATTAGCTCTGTTTACCATTTTTATGTTCAAAAAACGTACGTTGCAAATAAAACTATCTATCGCAATAGTATTACTTATACTGCTGTTTTATCTGTTTTCTATTTTGTTTTTGACGATAAGTTATCGGCATATATCCGAGATACCTCACCTATATGGCAGTTTCAGTTTGAATCTCCCATTAGCATTCTTTTTCGATGCGATAGGTCTTGTATTGGCGATACTTGCTATTGTAGCTATCCGAAGAGACGAGAGTATGGTAAGGTCGCTCGATAGAATCAGATAAATAGTCTCTAAGCGAGAAAATCGTATAAATTTTAAATTTATTGATTAGTATCTAAAAAAAAAATTATACCTTTGCAGTCGTTTATAGTCAGAGATAGATTTTTTATTATAATGCTGTTTATAAGAGTATTAGCTATCTGCTGGTTGTAACTCAGTAATACGAACGTATAAAAAAAGAATCATTTAATATGAAAAAAATTTTGTTATTGTCTTGTGTTATAGTGCTTGTGTCTATATCAACTTTCTCACAACGAAGACTTAACCGTTATGGACTATATGTCGACTCCGAAAGTACTTTCGGAGTAAGTGTCTCTTCGGGCCTTAGTTACTATTTCGGAGACGTCGAAAGGAGTTGGATGTTTTCAAAGTATTCGGGAACACAGACCAATTTCTATCTACAGGCTGGTTTATCGTACTCTTTCTGGCCTTATGCCAGGTTGAAAGCTAATATCATTTATGCCAAACTGTCGGGGGCTCGGTCGAGTTATAGTTTCAAATCGGGGCTATTTGAACCCGACTTTATTATCGAAGCTCACCCTTTTGGTATAGGCTCTCCGATGGATATTTATGCCTTCACAGGGGTAGGTATAGCTTTGAGTAATATAGACGCATACGATATTGCCTACGATTATCGTAGGACATTGTCGTTTGCTACTCCAGTGATACCTTTAGGATTAGGTTATACATATACTTTCGGTAGCGGATTTCAGTTGGGAGCCGATTTTAGCTTTAGGTTTGCTACCACCGATAGCCAGACGAGCAACCTTGACGGATTCCCGTATACATACAATTATACGATTCTCAGAGGCGAAGCATCTCGCTTTGTAGATATTTATTATACCTTTGGAGTAACAGTCGGCTATCTTTGGTCGTTCTAATAATAATATAAACAGTACTCCCACATATCTTTATGGGAGTATTTGATATAGAATATAATTAAAAAATTTACCGATTGTACTTTATATGGCTACATTTGGTAAATTTTTTTGCTTATTTATATCGAATTATTTTATCGGTTTGTTTACACGCTTTTATAATAAGTTCTGAAATTGATTGTGGTGTATAAACATATACTTCTCATTATATCGGTGGTTGGCATATTGTTTGTCTCTTGTATGACCCCAAAGAGTATCAATTATCTGCAACGTCCGTCGGAGTTGATACCCGACTATCCCGATACGGTTGGCTTCAAGGAGTATCGCCTGCAGAAAGGCGACTATATTAATATCCGTCTATATTCCCTCAATGAGGCTGACTTATCGTTATACAACTGCAATTCTTCGGCGGCAACTGCCTCATCTGACTTATCGGCAGACAATCCAATGGGGCGACTGTGTCTGTTTATAGTCGATAATGAAGGTAATATCGACTATCCTTATATCGGCCAGATAGCAGTTGTAGGTAAGACCTTGAGAGAAGTCAAGTTTGAACTCGAAGATATTTTTAATAAAAATATTGCCAAATACATCTCTGTAGATATTGCTCTTGCCAATCGTAGTTTTTCCATTATCGGAGAGGGAGTATCGAAGCGTATCGCTATGCCACACGACAAGATAACTATCTTTCAGGCATTGGCTATGGCAGGAGATTTGTCGGAATTTGCCGACCGTTCGGTAGTGAAACTTGTAAGGCTTACAGAGCGTGGTACTATAGTAAAAAAGTTTGATCTACGCACCGAAAAGATAATCGATTCCGAATATTATTACATCCACCCCAATGATGTACTTTATATACAACCGAGTGGTATTAAAAATGTGGGTATCAAGCATGTATCTACTATGTTGAGTATGGCTATCTCTACTGCGTCTATCGGGATTATATTGTACAAGTTATTTAATGTAGAGAAAAGCAAATGATAAAATCGATTGACTATGAGGATACTATATAAGTTATTTATTTTGTCGGCGATATTTATATTGCAATCTTGCTATACTCGCTATACCAACAACTTACTGCAGGAACGTAAAAATTTACCTCAATACGACAAAGTAGATGTAAAAAAATACAGACTCAAAGTGAATGATGAGTTGGTTATCAGAGTATTGTCTACTAATGAATCTATTACAAAAATATTTTCACCATCATCGATAGGGCAAAGTGCTTATAGGATTTTCGAAGACGGTACTGTCGATTTTCCATATATGCCTCGTGTAGACCTTTGTGGTAAGACTATCGACGAAGCGGAAGACATATTGACCGCTCGACTCAAAGAGTTCGCTGCCGACGTAGAGGTAAAACTCGCTTTGAAGACACAGACATTTTGCGTTATAGGTGAGGCCGGTCGAGGTTATTTTCCGATATATAAAGAGCGACTCACTATATATCAGGCACTTGCACTCTCTGGAGGACTTAACGATGGAGCTCGTTTCAATAAAGTAAAGATAGTACGGACTACCGAAAGCGGTACCATTATAAAGACGTTTGATATTCGTACTCAGAGTATTATAGAGTCAGACTTCTATTATATTATGCCAAATGACATAATATATGTAGATATGTCGAATAAGAAATTCTGGGCATTGAACAATTTTTCCGACTTTGTGACTATTGTTACATCTTCGCTCACATTTTTAGTAACAGTAATCTCGCTAAAATAAATAATTACAATTAGATATTATCGTTTTAATAACATATAGTATGAAAAATATCAATTCCGACAATCACTCCAATCCCATATTCGACGAAGAAGATAATCCTTCTTTCAATATTCTGGAATGGATAATGCGGTTTATTAAATATTGGTATCTGTTTGTAATATCGGTACTTATATTTATGGCAGTAGCCTATTATCAAAATCGTAGTTTTGTGCCGACCTATAACTCAACTCTAAGGATGCTACTGAAACAAGAGTCGGGCTCGCTGTCTTATATGCAGAATATGACTCAAAATTTTGGTGTCGTAGACAAGACTAATATCGAAAACCAGATACTATTGCTTCGTTCTCAGGACTTAATAGCTCGTACTATCGACAGTTTACCTCAGTTTTCTATCGATTTTTACAAGAAAAAGCAGTTCAAAAATGTGCCGTTGTATGGACGTTCGCCAATCTCTATCGAGATTATTAATATCTATGAAGAAGGCTATTATATGTATTATTCGTATAAAAAAAGAGATAGCCGTTCGTTTACAATTACCATTTACGACAACACAGATAATGAGATAGAAACCATAGAAGGTACTTTCAATGAACCTATTGGGTGTAAATATTTTTTAGTGAAGGTAATACCGAATTCGGATTTTATGGATCTGAAGACGGTAAATTTTCAGTTTAGAACACGTCAGAGTCTGATATCCGAATTTTTTGCGAAATTACAGATACGGCTTATCGAAAATACGTCTGTATTAGATGTCTCCGTCAATAGCGATAATCCTGCCCGAGATGTCGATTTTCTTACACAGCACGCCAAAAGTTTTTTGGGCGACAATCTCGATAAAAAAAATTACGAAGCCGATAAGACAATACAGTTTATCAATTCGCAGTTGAGTATTATATCCGATTCGCTTACTCAGTCCGAATCGAACCTCAATTCGTTCAAGATAGCCAATAATATGTATGGTGAAAACAATACCACGATATTGACCTCAAAAATGGACGAGTTACAGCAGGTTGGTAAACAGATAAGACTCCGTGACGAATATTTCAAATATCTTCGAAATTATCTGAAAAGCAATATAGATAGAGAGTCGTTAGCTTCGCCGGCTACACTTGGCATACAAGAGCCACGCCTCATTGCTTTAGTGGACAAATACAACGAGTTACAAATAAAATTACTCGATTTGGGAGCGAAAAATCCTCAATACGAGGTCGTTAGTGGGCAGATAGCACAAATCAAAAATCAGCTCAACGAACTTATGGCTTCAGTCGATGATGTCTATAAGATAGAAAAAAACTCTTATCGTAAAGATTTAGAGCAACTTAATAGATTGCTTATGGCAGCTCCCAATAAAGAACTAAGAATGCTCGACTACGAGCGTCGATATAAAATAAACGATAGTTACTATACTTTCTTGCTTCAGAAACGTTCTGAGGCTCAGATACGTAAAGCATCGAACTCTCCCGATAACGGTATAATGGAAAATGCACGAACTATCACTATTACAAATGCAAAGCAAAAACAAAAGAAGTATATTACATTTTTTGTTGCAGGTTTGATAGTACCTATGCTTTTGATAGTACTTAAGGAGCTGCTAAACAATGCCATACGTACCGAAAAAGATATCGAAAAAGTAACTAAAAACAGATTCCCTTTCATCGGTTATGTCATTCATACCAAGCATAAAGATGACGAAAAAGTAATCGCAGCGAAGTATCCGAACTCATATTTTGTAGAGCAATTGCGTGTGATACGTACAAAAATAGAGTTGATACTTAAACGACGCGAGAAGATAACAATATTGATATCGTCGACCGAAAGTGGCGACGGTAAGACATATTTTTCGCTTAATCTTGCAGGAGTTTTTGCCTTACAAAAGAAAAAAGTATTGCTTGTAGACTTCGATATTCGCAAACCGAACCTAACTCGTAATCTCGATGATATTACCGATCATAAGCTTGGTTTCGTGAACTATATGATTGGCGACTGCACTCTGGAAGATGCCATAGAACATACGCATTACGGATTCGACTTCCTCAAACCGGGGCTCATACCACCCAATCCGGGTGAATTCGTGCGTGGCAGTGCGATAGGCGATATGATGGCTTCGTTGAAAAATATGTATGATTACATTATAATAGATACTTCGCCGCTTGGACTCGTAGCCGACCCATATTCATTATTTTCGGAAGTAGATGTTAAGTTACTTATTGTCAGAAGTTTCAAGACCAATAAGATGGAGTTCGTAAGCTTATTCAAACGTTTGGCTGCCGACAATGTAAGTGATGTATATATCGTTCTTAACGACGTAGATAAGTCCAAATTGGGTTATGGATACGGCTATGGCTATGGTTATGGATACGGCTATGGCTATGGAATGCGTAAGAAGCTGGGAAATTATTATGTTACAGAGGAGTTTGAGCAGGAAGATGTTTCTTTGTTTGAGCGATTTATCGAAAAGGTAAGCGATATGACTAAGAAGATACGCAATATCAAGAAATAAATTTTTTGCAGAATTAGTTTGGTGTTTGTAAAAAAAGTATTACCTTTGCACTCCGAATAATTATAGGTTATAGAAAATAATAAACAACAGAATA
>CAJPPQ010000013.1 GCA_905372605.1 Porphyromonadaceae bacterium | reverse complement strand
TGATAATTACGTTCCTTTTCATAAATTAATTTGATTTTTTGATGATTAAAATTTGATTTTTACTTTGTATCGGCAAAGATAATTTTTTTTATTGACTTAATAGCTTTTTTATCGATATATGATGTTTTTATTTTTTGTATAGAAATGTAGATTAGTAGGTAGAACTAAAAACGATTGTTTATGTTGTTATTACATATCTTTCTTGCATTTTCGTATATTAGCGTCTGTGTATTCGTAGTATTCTTTCCTTGCTTATTTAGTGTAAAAAACTTGCTTAATCTTTTTATCGACGACTATTACAATATACAAAGATACAAATTGTATGGGAATGAGGGGCGGCGGCAGTGGCTGAGGGTATGGGTAATTTTCGTACCTTTGCCGAGAATTTTCGGGGACATATATTTGCGTAATATATGCCGAAAGATACCCTAAACACCATATTTATGCATATCTCCATAAAAAACTCGCTCAGAGTGCTGGCGGCAGAAGTAGCAGACTTCGTTCGCAAAGACTTCGACAGACGTGCATACGCCTTCACGGCGGTATTCGTCGTGGTGCTGCTCGTGATAAACTACGAGTTCGGACTTGACAGAAAGGTACTATCACGCTCTTACGAGACGGGGGCGTCGTGGTGGGTGATGCCACTGTTTTATCTCGCCGTATATCTTGTATCGGCAGCGACGACGCTCTATCTTCGGCGCGACTATCGGACGCTCCGCAACCCGCGATTCTACGCCAAGAGCGGACTTTTCGTGTTGCTCTACGGCTTCGCCATAGGCTTTTATTCGTACCGAAACCTAAGTATAGCAGGGCTTATGCACACCGAGATGTGGTACTTGAAATCGATAATATCGCAACTCAAATGTGCTGCAGTGTTTTTGCTGCCGCTTACGGTGTTGAAACTTACCATAGACCGCCGTGTGAACGGCATATACGGCATTGCTCGCCACCCGCGACATATCGGGGCGTATCTGACGTTGTTTGTGGTGATGATACCGTTTCTGGTGCTTACGTCGTTCACAGCCGACTTCTTGGAGGCATATCCGCAGTTCCGCCCTTGGTACGTCGAGAGTGTGTTTGGGATGAGTACTTGGGAGTACACGCTGCTGTACGAGGCGGCTTACGCATTCGATTTCGTGATGACAGAACTTGTCTTCCGCGGTACGCTCGTCGTAGGAATGGCGGTGATAATGGGGCGTTCGGCAGTGTTGCCGATGGTGGCGGTATACTGTTCGATACACTTCGGTAAACCGCTTATGGAGGCTATTTCGTCGGTATTCGGCGGATATATCTTGGGGGCTTTGGCGTTCCAGACGAGGCATATATGGGGAGGTGTCGTCGTGCATATCTGTATCGCACTGACGATGGAAGTAATGGGATTAGTGCATTACTACGTGCTTCGGCGGTGAGCACGACGAGAGTTTTAGAAGAAAACAATAATCTTTTTCAGCCAAGAACAATAATCATTTTAGCAGAAAACATCAACCGTTTTACCCAAGAATAACAATCATTTTACAGGAAAACAACAATCGTTTTACACAGACAAAACAGACATTTCACTATAAATCAATATCAATACAACATACACATACAGCGATGAAACAGAGATTTTACATACTGATTGCAGCTATCGCAATGGCAACGACCACACTCGACGCACAGACCGACCTGAAGACCGAAACCTATACGGCATACATCTTGAACGACGTAAAACGTTGGGAGAACCTCACCCGACGCTGCGAACAACAGACCGACACCACCGACATAGCCTCTCTGATGAGCCTCATTCACTGCTATTACGGCTATACGATGATGCTTGCGGAGCAGAAGCAACACGATGCCGTCGGGCGAAATATCGCTCGAGCCGAACGTTATATTGCTATCGTCTTGGCTAAAGAGCCCAACAACGCTGAGGCTATCGATTATAGTGGAGTCTTCACGAGCTATGCCGTCTCGTTCAATCGGCTCAAGGCTCCTACGCTCGGCAAACGCAGTCGGCGGCTGATAGACCGTGCTCTGTCGATGGCTTCGAACAACCCGCGAATACTTTTCGACAAGGGTAATTCGTTGTTTTACCCGCCCGCCATCTTCGGCGGCGATAAGGAGCAAGCCTTGAAATACTACCGACGCGCCATAGAACTCATAGAGCAGCAGGGAGCTACGTCGCGCAACTGGATATATCTCAAACTACTTCTGCTCGAAGCGAGGTGTTACCAAGCGACGGGCAGGCACGCCGAAGCCCGAAAACTGTACGAGCGGCTGCTCGACAGGGAGCCAAACTTCAAAATCGTAAGGCAGAAGTATCTGCCCGAAGCAGTCGAAGCAGCGAAGTAGACGGCTTATAAAAAAATGAAGAATTAAGAGTTAAAAATGAAGGAATGTAGAGCGAAAGTGTGGGGGTAAATTAGGAATGTTGAAGCGTGTAATCGTTTAGTTGTTTAATCGAGGGTTTTGGGTATCGGGCTCGAGGTGGAAAAGAGCTACTGCATTGACTCCGCCAAACCCCGATATCATCTTGAGGAAATAGCGTTTGTCGGTGCGACGTATCTTGCTTGTTACGTTCGGGTAGAATGTTCGACCGTCGGTCGCCTGTATCGACTCCACTTCGGTGCAGTTGAGCGTGGGTATCACTACACCGGCTTCGAGAGCCTCGCACGATATAATAGTCTCCAACAGCCCCGCCGCTCCGAGCGTATGTCCGAAATATGCTTTCAGAGAACCGATAGGCACAGATTCGAGCCTCGACCGATATACGGCGTTTATCTCCATAGAGTCGTTGTAGGGAGTAGCCGTGCCGTGTGCGGAGATAAAGGCAAGACTATCGGCGTCGACAGAGTGCTTACCGGTAACGTATTGCAAGGCTCTACTCAGCCCCTCGGCAGTACGCGAAGGAGCCGATATGTGTGTAGCATCGTTGCGTATGGCTCCGTCGACGAAACGTATGGTGCGGCGTGAGTGGTCTTTGTGTGCGGAAAAAATAATAGTAGCAGCAGCCTCGCCGAGATTGAGCCCGCAGCGATGCCTGTCAAACGGTCGGCACAACTCAGCCGACAAGGCTCTAAAAGAGGCAAAGCCCGATACTATAAACTTCGATAACATATCGACTCCTACCACTACGACGTGTTCGAAGTCGCCCCCGACAAGTTCGCGGCTTGCCGTTATTTGAGCGGCAACTCCCGAAATACAGGCATTGGATACGACCAGAGGCTTATTTGGATTGCCGAAAAAACTATTGACCACCTTTGCCGAATGCCAAAGAAAAGGAAGATGCCCGTAGCCGTCGGGTGTCGATAGGCTGTCGACGTTGCCTTTGGTCGTAGAGAGCAATATCAGTGTCTTACTGCTCGACAGATCGATACGGGCTTCCGTATTGGCGTCTGTAATAGAGGCTATTGCCGCTTTCTCGAGCAGAGTAGCTTCGCGAGCAATATGATTATTGTCGATGCCCGAAAAATGGTCTTCGAGTCTACGGCGGTCGATAAGCGAAGCCACGAAAGGCTCGGGCATATCGAGCGTACCCGCCTCGTAGCGCTTCACTCCCGACAGACCTTCGGCGATATGCCTGAAGTTTTCTTTCGTATCGAATCCCAACGAAGATATTATGTTTGTTCCGACGATGTACATACCGATGCGTTGTTACTTATATATGATGCATTACAGATATTTTTCTCTCCATTGTCGTATAAATGCAGGTACGTCCCACATAAGATTGAAATCTCTATCGAGAAATACTTGTACCGAATATCCGGTAGCCGATAGTTTGCCACTGTCGGCATTGAATATTTTATAGTCGAAAATGAGTTTTGCCGCCTCTGTATGGCGGTAAGATATTTCGATACGCGCACGGTCTTTGTACCTTAACGGATTTTTGTACTCGATGTGCAACTCTACGATTGGAGCATAAAAACCTTGCTCGAAGATATAGAGATATTCGATATTGTACTGCCGCCCGAATTCTTCGCGAGCATCTTCGAAATACAACGAGTACGAGCCGTGCCATACGATTCCCATCGAATCTACTTCACTGAATCGTATATCAAACTCCTTTTGGCATGTCAGACGGTTCATTGCGAGATATTTATTGTTCGTTCATTAGAGCTACTTTCATATTGCCTTTTGCTACCAACCTGTCGTGGCACATCACCGTGGCATCGACCTGTGTGATATTTCCTACTTCTGCGGCAGTTACTATCTCGGTCGATAGGCAGTCGCCGATACCGACATATACATCAGAGAACGAGAAATTGTTTATCGCTCCTATGAAACCGATTCTTACAGGCTTATCGATAGTGAGATACCCTATTCGTGTAGCACAAGTCTGAGCTACATTCTCCAATATTCCAGCCCGAGAGAGCATGCCGCCATCGACGAAAATATTATCCGCCTTTATCGTAAGAGCGGTCTTGGTAGTAGTTTCGTCGCAATACAACAGCTTATCGACCATTACAAAAGGCTCTTTCTGAGGTATCAGCTGCCGTACGTCTATATCTTCGAATTTCATCGCTTTATGTTGGGGGGATTATTTTACACTACAACGCAGAATAGTATGCCCTGTGCCGATATTGTCGTATATTCTTTCTACTTTGAGACCTGCCTGCTCTACAAGATTTATAAAGTCTTGCGAATGATACATCTTGCTATTGCCGTTTGCCATTGCAGTGAAGTAGACACTTGTCTGAGTGAGTACATACGAAGCCGTCTCGAACTTCTGCCTGTCCCATAAGGTTTCCATTATGTATATTTTAGCGTCAGGGCTCAGAGCTTTTGCCGCCCGTTTTAGAATACTTACTATCTCCGTCTCCGAAAAACAGTCGAGAAACTGGCTGAACCACACGACATCGAATCCCGTCGGAAACACCGTATCTTCGCTCAGCATATTGCAGCCATACCCTTGTATCCTATCGGCTCCCGCGGCAGAAGCGATATTGCTTTTCATAAGCTCTATCTGCTGAGGCAGGTCCATAATAGTTATCTCTACCTCGCTATCGTGTCCGACGCAATACAAAGCCCATTTCCCCGTATTGCCACCGACATCGAGCAGGCGCTTGGGTCTGTCTTCGAAAACCACCTTGAACGCATCGGCAAACGAACCGTCGCTGTAGTAGTGGTCGAAACCGAACCACGATTTTTGTACCTTCTCGGGCAAGCTCGACAGTCCCTCGTATAGCGTGCTCCAATCGCCGAATACGCTGAGACCGGCAGGTTTCCCGCTTAGCAAAGCCTCTTCCAAGTGGAACATACCGAGATAGTTGACATCGTGATTGAAATCCATATTCACTCGTACCGAAGGGTCGTTCAGAAGAAACCATCCCGTCTTCGAACACACGAACTTATCGTCAGCATACAATACCGTACCTATCGACATCGACGACTCGAGCAATATCTTGACGGCATAGACCGAAAGTCGGGTCTTACTCGCAATCTGGTCTATGGTAAGCCCGTCTCGTGAGTCGGATAGCATCTGTAGAATACCGAATTTTATCATCAGACGGCTTACTTGGAATACTATCGGGGCTTGCGAAATCTCGTGAGCAGCTCGCTGTGCCTCTAATGCGGTACGATTGTCGTTTGTGTAACGCTTCGAAAGATGATGTGGTAAAAACATTATTGATACGATTTTTTTTGAATTTCAAAATTACTACTTTTTTCAAAATTCGATTAACTTTGTAGTCCAATTGGCTGCAATGAATAGAAAACTGAATACGGAAGAGATAGTCAGAGTATCGATAGACGAATATCGAGATATTCCCAAAATACCTTTGGTAGTATTGCTCGATAATGTCCGCAGTATGCACAATATAGGCTCTGTCTTTCGTACTGCCGATGCTTTCCGTGTCGAAAAGGTGATACTCTGCGGAATAACAGCTACTCCACCGCACAACGAAATACACAAATCGGCTTTGGGAGCGGAGTATTCGGTAGAGTGGCAATATGCCGACGATTCGAGAGATATCGTCGAGAGGCTTGCAAACGAAGGTTATATACCTATTGCCATCGAGCAGACGGAGCAAAGTGTCGCCTTAAACCATTTCGATATCGACAAATCTAACCGTTATGTCGTAGTCTTTGGCAACGAGGTATTTGGAGTAGGGCAACCTACAATCGATGCCTGTCGGTACAGTATAGAGATACCGCAGGCAGGCACGAAACACTCTCTTAATGTAAGTGTGGCGGCGGGTATAGTGATTTACGATTTTTTTGAAAAACTAAACTGTTCTCGTTAAATACGATATGGACATAGCGAATAATAAGAAAATGTATTTTTATCGATGAATATTATCAAAATGAAGAATAACAATAGCATATATAGAGCGTTGAGCCTTGTGGCATTGCAGATTGTCATAGTATTATCTGCTTATTCCCAGTCGAATATTTTAGACGACCTGCAGCGAGCAGACGGTAATACCGAAGCCACAGTGATTGTATATCAAGATAGCACTATAACCGATGCTCTACTACGACAGCAGCCTGTAACTACCCAATCGAACTCTAATTTGTCGCGAGGGTGGAGTGTGCAGGTCTTTTCAGACAATTCTATCTCTGCGCGAGATATTGCGTTCCAGATAGAAAACAAGGTAAAAGAGCGTATGCCTAACGAGTATGTCAGAGCCGAGCGGCATGCTCCTTTTTGGAAGGTACGTGTCGGTCAGTTCGAATCGGCAGAAGATGCTCAAGCCCTCAAAAACGTACTTTTGCAAGAGTTTCCAGAGTTTAAGGGCGGTATCTATGTGGTAAAGTTCAATACGAGCAACGACTAATCGCTGTATATCAAATAAATATACTGTTTTTCAAAGAAATGAAGATTATATGTGTCGGTTGGAACTACTGCGAGCATAATGCCGAGATGAATCGCACTACAATGCCCGATAATCCGATATTTTTCCTCAAACCCGATACCGCATTGTTACGAGAAAACAAGCCTTTTTTCTTGCCCGACTTCTCCGAGCAGATAGAGTATGAGTGCGAGCTTGTCTATCGTATCGGGCGTATTGGTAAGAATATCAGCGAAAAGTTTGCACACCGATACTATTCAGAGATAGCTTTGGGTGTGGATTTTACGGCACGCGACTTGCAGGCTGCCTGTCGTCGGCAAGGTGCTCCTTGGGAAGTGGCAAAAGCCTTCGATAATTCGGCTGCAATAAGCGATTTTATAGATATATCGTCGGTAGACGATGAGTTAAACTTCTCTTTATCAGTCAATGGCAATGTCGTACAATCGGCTTCGGCTTCGGATATGATTTTTTCGATAGACCGAATCATATCACACATAAGTAAGTATATCACATTGAAAATAGGCGACTTGATATACACAGGTACCCCCGCAGGAGTAGGAAGAGTACATATCGGCGACCGTCTACAAGGATTCATAGGCAATCGTCTGATGTTCGATTTTGTTGTCAAATAAACAGATTATCAACGATATTAGCCACAACGAGCTAGATATAATATTGATTATGTACATCATAGTAAACAGTATAAAAAAGATATTTTTGGCTATAATGCTGCTTTCTGCCGTTTCGGCTGCAGCACAGACAAACGACGGAAGTCGTTATGCTTCGCAGTCGGTATTGGCTACGGGGAGGTGGGTAAAAATATCGGTAGACCACAGCGGCATATACTCTCTATCGTACGAAGATATAAAAGCGATGGGAATCGAACCGCAAAATGTGCGTATATACGGCTATGGCGGTGGGTTGCTGAGCGAAGATTTTTCGACTCCATACATCGACGACCTGCCCGAAGTACCTATCGATATGCAGAAAGGAGCCGACGGTATATTCAACGAAGGCGACCGCATACTCTTCTATGCACAGGCAAATATCTTATGGCGTTACAATAGCCAGAAAGGCACTTTCTCACATATCCGCAACCACTACTCAGACCTTGGCTATTACTTTGTTACCTCTAGGTCGGGGAGTGCCAAGCAGATACCGACTATGCCCGAAGAGAGCGGTATGGTGGCATCTACCGTCACATCGTTCAACGACTATTTACTGCAAGAGAGCGAGATAAAAAACGAGGCACAAGGAGGTAGAGTATTTTACGGAGAGAAATTCAGTCGGCAGACGCCGTCGCATTCATTTAATATATACAGACCAAATATAGAGAATGTAGAGGCGAAAATGTTCGTAGATATGGCTAATAAAACCATATACAAAAACAATATCGAAGTAAACATCAACGGAGTAAAAATCAAGACAATACCTCTAAAAAAACGCCCCGACAACAACTACCAAGTATTAGAACCCACAAACGATACCGTAACTTTCGTACCCAACTCGACAAATACACTTAATATAACTCTCACCTCCGCCAATCCGTCTTTGGAAGCCTATCTCGACTATTTCGAAATCAATTTTAAACGGGAACTGAGTATGACGGGCAACGAGTTATATTTTCGTTCGGTCGATTATATCGGTCGCAATCAGCTGTCTAAGTTCGTGCTAAGTGGCGTCGATGCCGATACAGAAATATGGGACATTACAGACCGAAACAATATAGAGAAGGTAAATACTACTCTCAGTGGCAGACAACTCTCTTTTGTAGCCAATACCAATGAGTTGCGTCAGTTTGTAGCAATATCGACTCGGAAAACGTTCCCCAAGCCCAATATTGTAGGTGTCGTCGACAATCAGAACTTACACTCTATGCCTCAGGCAGATATGATTATCGTTTCACACAGCGATTTTTTAGGAGAAGCCTACCGACTTGCAGAATATCATAGAGCGAAAGAGGGAATCTCGGTCAATGTGGCAGAGGCTGAAGCCATATACAATGAGTTTTCGAGTGGTACGCCCGATGCTACGGCATATCGTCGTTTTGTAAAGATGTTTTACGACCGCTCTCAGACTCAAGGTACTACGACACCCAAGTGGTTGTTGCTTTTGGGCGACGGTATATACGACAATCGCGGTATCATAAGCGGTAGCGACGAATATCGGAAGCTACTCACCTACCAAGCTTATAACTCTGTAAATAAAATACATGCATATACTTCCGACGACTATTTCGGATACCTCGACGATAACGATATTGCTATGTCGTCTTCGGCAAGCCTCGACATCGGTATCGGACGTCTGCCCGTATATACCGTACAGCAAGCTAAAGCCGCCATCGACAAGACTATAGCCTATATCGACAACAAACTTCACGGAGAGTGGAAAAACCGTATGCTATTCATTGCCGACGATGGCGACAACAATATCCATATCAGAGACTGCGACAGTATTGCAAATTTCACTCAGAGAGAAAATAAAGATATACTGATAAAAAAGCTCTATTTAGATGCTTACAAACAAGAGACTTCTGCTTCATCTGAGAGCTACCCTCTGGTAAACAGCATTTTAGATAACTATATAAGGCAAGGCGTATTGCTTATAAACTATATGGGGCACGGTTCGCACCTCCAATGGTCCAACGAGAATATATTGGATATAGACAAAATAACATCTATGGTAAACGACAAATATCCCATATTTATCACCGCCACTTGCGACTTCTCGGCATACGACCAGTTCGACCCGTCGGGAGGCGAGCAACTGATATGGAATCCTATCGGAGGTACTATGGCTCTGATAACTACTACCCGTACCGTATATGCAAGTGCAAATGCAGACCTCAACTATCATCTTTTGGATAATATATTCGATACCGACGCATCGGGTAACCCGTTGAGTATGGGCGAGATACTTCGTAAGGCAAAAAACGAGCAGACGGCATCCGACAATAAGTTCTCTTTCACTCTATTAGGAGACCCATCGCTACGACTCAACTATCCGTATCAGGCAAAGGTAGTAACCGACAGCATCAACCATAGGGTAATAACAACCCAATACGACACTATTTCGGCTCTGAGCGAAGTTACTCTATCCGGACATATTGCTAATCTTTCGGGTAATATTATAAATGGCTACAACGGAGCACTTTATATAAATATATTCGATAAGGTCGAAAAAGTAAAAACTTTGGCAAACGACAAAGGCAGTACGCCATTCGAATACAAAGACCGTCCGAATATTATTTTCCGCGGCTCTACATATATCGACGACGGTAAATGGTCTGTTAAGTTTTTAGTTCCCAAAGACATAAAATACGATTTCGGAAAAGGAAGAATCGTGTACTATGCTACCGAAAATGGTTTAGGTATAGAGGCAAATGGCAGTTTCGAGGATTTTATAATAGGAGGCGAGAACCCAAATCCTCCGCTCGACAACGAAGGCCCTCAAGTACAGCTATTTATCAATTCTCGTGCATTCAAAGAAGGGCAGAAAGTAAATGCTTCTCCGCTTTTCATAGCCGATTTATACGATAATAGCGGTATCAACACTACTGGTTGCGGTATCGGGCACGATATTGTGTTAAGAAAAAATGTCAGCGACAAAGAGGAGATTGTACTAAACGACTATTACGAATCTAACTTAGGCGACTATCGGTCGGGAACGATTAAATATCAGATAGATAATCTCGAAAAAGGCATATATAGTATGTGGTTTAGGGCGTGGGATTTACAAAACAATTCGACGTCGAAACAGATAACATTCGAAGTTACTGACCAGACATCTATCGACGCTGAGGTAACAGTCTATCCCAATCCGGCAAAAGACTTCGTAAAAATACTTATAACGCACGATAGACCATACAAAGCCCTGAATACCACACTGCAAATATACGACGTAACAGGTAGATTCATTGCCGATAAACACATGAAACAAGCCTCACTCGGCAACCGTACGGAACTGACTTTGAATTTCGTTACCGACCGTATCCCCATAAATCGGGGCATTTACTTTATAAGGATTGTGCTATCGACCGATGGCGAAAAAAGTACGTCGAAACCTATAAAACTTATAATTCAATAGAATAAGCCTATCGTGGACAACAAAAAGGAATACACCGTACAATAAAAAATATAGTTTCTCGTTGGTATTGGAAAATAAAATATTAATTTTGCAATGATAAGTAATATCATTTCCGACGACCAATTTTATTGTCTCGTTGGAACCATAGTGTTTTTTAGATAAATAATTTTAAATCAAACATATAAAAATCAAAAGTATGAAGAAAGTCTTTTTATTAGGATTGATTTCTATGGCTGCTACACTGTCGTTTGCCCAGAAAAAAGAAGACATATTGAGTGTTTATAATCCTCTTATAACAGGTGTTCCTTCGTTGGGTATAGCTCCCGACGCTATTGGTGGCGGTATGGCAGACATAGGTATTGCCTCGGAGCCTACTATGGCGTCGCAGTATTGGAACTCATCGAAATATGCTATGATGGAAAGTAATGGAGGTGCTACTTTTAGCTATACTCCTTGGTTGAGAAAAATCGTAAGTGACATAGACTTAGCTTATTTAGCCGGATATTATAAACTTAGCGAGCAGGCAGGTACATTGAGTGCTTCGTTGAGATATTTTTCGCTTGGTAATATCAATCTTACCAATATACAAGGCAAAAGTCTGGGTACGGCTAAACCTTACGAAATGGCATTAGACCTTGGATATTCGAGGCGTCTTGCCGAAAACTTTTCTATGGGTGTGGCTCTACGCTTCGTATCGTCCGACCTGAGTGCACAGACAGAAAATTATCACGTAGGAATAGGCGTAGCTGCAGACGTTAACGGGTATTATACTTTGCCTATCGAAGTATCTTCGGGTACATCTAAGTTAGGCCTCGGCTTCAATATCTCCAATATCGGTACAAAAATTTCTTACGACAATGGTACTACGAGCAATTTTATGCCTACAAATTTGGGACTTGGAGCTTCGTACCTCATACCTTTCGACCAATACAACAGACTCTCTATCAACCTTGACCTAAATAAACTGATGGTACCATCGCGTAGGTCGAAAAATACAAACGGTTTCGACAAATCAAACCCCGATACTTGGTTGATGAGCGAAGAACAGTATAACAGTATCGGAGTAGTACAAGGTATTTTCTCATCTTTTGGCGATGCTCCCAATGGTTTCGGCGAAGAGATGCAGGAGATAAACTTCTCTACCGGCCTCGAATACGCTTACAACGAGCAGTTCTTTTTGCGTGGCGGTTACCACAACGAAGCACAAAACAAAGGTAATCGTAAGTTTTTTGCTATGGGAGCAGGCTTTAAATGGACTGCATTCCGCCTCGACGTAGGTTATCTTATCGGAGTATCTCAAAACAACCCGCTCGACCAGACACTCCGTTTTACTCTTACATTCGATATGCAAGGACTCAAAGACTTAGCTAATTGATGATTGTTAGATAATAATTGAAGAACGACTACTTATTTTTCGGAAATAGGTAGTCGTTTTTTTTTGATATGTTTTCTACCTTTATTTATTTGTGCTATTGAAACGCAGATAGTTACTGAGATTTTCTTCGGTTTTTATCTGGCTCAGATTAGTATCCGATATTATCACTATATCGAAGTTACTCAATAGATTCTTTCCGGCAAAGTTGCTATCGGTCTCTATAAGATGCTTGTACCAATTACCTTCATCGAGGCTATCCATACCCGATATTACCAATATCTCTTTGCGGCCGAGCTTGAGTATGTCGAAGTCGAAGTCTTTGACCATGAATTTATTGAAGTTGTAGGCGGCAAGGTCGTAGAGCATATCGTTCATAATCTTTTTGTCTGCCTTGGTAGGTATCAGCAGTATATTGTGTCTTTCGGCAATATTACTAGAAAATTTTTCGACATCTTTCTTGATGCTATCGATTTCGTTTTTAGCCTCTTGCGAACGACGTTCGTTTATATTTTCTGTAACTTGTGTCGCTGCCTGTTGCTTACGTCCTTGCCTTAC
The DNA here is from genome assembly GCA_905372605.1 of Porphyromonadaceae bacterium. GTDB lineage: Bacteria > Bacteroidota > Bacteroidia > Bacteroidales > Paludibacteraceae > F0058. The sequence goes on along the minus strand of CAJPPQ010000013.1, from coordinate 3,705 downwards.
GAGAGCCAATATATCTTTACTTATAGGAGTTACCTCCGAATCGGGATATTTCGATATGATAGTATCGAGGCGCGACTCCATAGTATCTTTAAGTCCGAGCTTGGCTGCCGACAGAGCATCGAGGAAAGCAAACTTCGGCAAGTGTTCGGACATCGGGAAGTGTTGGTTCATAGAGGCATAATTGTCTCTGACTTTTTGTAATTTACCCCCTATGTATGCTTCGTATGTAGTGCGATATAGACTATCTTGTACAAGTAGCATTTTCCGCACATTATTTGCGTAGTTTGTGTCTGCAAGTATCACAGCGTATTTGCTCGTAGGATATTCTGCGAGTAATTTACGTCGAAATACCTCCTGCTCGTCGGGTAAATTCAACTTCCCATTTATCTGATACTCTATGAAATATGTTTCTGCCTTACGTTCGTCGGTTGGGAAACGACTTTGAAAAGTTCGATACGTACTATCGGCACTATTGATGTCGTTCATCTTGGTATAGAAGATATTACCCATATTATATAGAGCCGTTGCTATCAGCTGATTGGCTATCTGCTTCGACTGTTCGGTCGTAGGTATCTGAGCCAGATAGTATTCCGGGCTGTATTTGTCTTGCGTCGATGAGTCTTTGGCTGCGGTAATATTGGTACCTGAGTCGTCAGATGCTTCCGAGCCTTCGATATTATTGGCTGTAGGTGTCTTTACCAGGCGGTTCCAACTGTCTTCGAGAGGACGGTTGCCCCAACGTTTTTTGAAATCCGCTTTACCTTGTTTTAGCGACGATGTATTGTAAAAATACCATTCGTTGCTACCTCGCCCTATCATATTGCTACTCAGTGGGTCGAAGCTTATACCACCTGCTTTGTCGGCTACTTCCAAAGCTGCTCTATCGGTAGAGTCTTTGGCTCGTTTTTTGTCTGCCTCTATAAGTTTCTTTATAATTCTGTCGATTATCTTTCGCTGTGCCGCCTCGGGCATCGCCGATAAACGCAGCAGGCTGTCTTGCAACTGTACGGTATTGTAGTTTTGTGCCAATTCGGACAGAGTCTGGGAGCGATTCTCGGCTTTTTTATACTCCTTGTGTGTATTTGGCATAATTACAATGACCGAATCGTAATATAACCCCGATAGGATATACTCTTTTTTATCATAATATAGTTCGGCAATACGTAGAGCTACCTGAGCTTTGTCGATCCCGTTTCGGGTACTTTTTTCCATAGCCGTCTTATAACTTTCTATTGCCTTATCGAGTTTGTTGTCTTCTAAATACTTGTTACCTATGGCATAGTATATCTGATCTAAATACGTTTTGTTGTTCGAGGACAATGCCATACGTTGCAGCGTTTTAAGTGATTTTTTTGTGTTTCGCTCGAGAGCTGCCGCTCGAAGTCTAGCATTGAATATCATCTCATAATTGGTTGCGAGGCTTTGGGCTTCGATGTAGTATTGGCGAGCCTTGTCGTTGTTTTTTTCTCTTTCGTATAGCTGTGCGAGAACAAAACCGAATCGTGCTTTTTCATATTTATTTTGAGACTTGTCGATAGCATCTTCGAGATAACCGATTGCCTCACTATTTCTTTTGAGATTCAGCATCAGATTGGCGGCAAATGCCATATATGTAGGGCGAAGACTCGTAGGAATGTTAGATGATTTTATCTGCGAAAAATGGCTCTCTGCCTCGTGCAACCACCCCATATCGGTATACGTACGCAATTTCCACAGTTGTGCACCATATAGAATATTAGGGTTCTCGGGATAATGTCTGAGTATATAATTGAAAGTGGCTATTGCTTCGACAAAATCGGCTTTGTAATATTCGGCTTTTCCCATAAGAAGCCACGCCTTGGGAATCTGTGGATTAAACTCCTCTTGCTCTCGATAGGCTCTAAACTCTTTATCACTCATTCCCATAGGTTTGCTTGTAGGCTTCGAACGTATTGAGTGTAACTTTATAGCTTTCCGACACTTCTCTATCGTAGTATTCAGTTGCGACGATATGCTTGAGGTAGTCTGCTTATTTACTGTAGGATATAGTGGTAAAATATCCGAATAGTCGTCTGTATTGGCGAGTATTAGAGCGTTCTGAGCTTCGTTGAAAGAGGTAGCTGCATTGAATCCGACATTGTATTTTACGGCAAATCCCTGATATGCACGAGACGTCCAAGTATTTTTCTTGGGAGAACAAGCAAAAAGTATTATAAATATTAGGCAAAAAGAGGCTCTAATTTTTTTCATTTTACTTAGTGTGTTGATATTTTGTTGCTTTTCGAGAGAGAATCAATGTTAGTTTTCGGCAGACAATATCTTGTTGATATCTTCTTCCGTCCGATGCAGTTTCGACTTACAAAAAGTTATAAGTTTCGTAGCCTCAGCTACATACTCTGTAAGTACATCTATATCGTACTCTTCGTTTTCTATACTACCTACGATATCCTCGAGGCGTTTGATAGCATCGGAATATTTCAAACTATCTGTATTCGACTTATTTTTAGGGGTTGCCATATAACGATATTTGTATATATATTAGTTTTATATCGGACTATACCGATATTTATATGCAAAGTTATCTATTTTTCGATATTCACGGTCAAATATTGCCGTTTTTCCGAAACATTTCAGACACAAAGAGTATTTTTTTGTGCATGAAAAAGTTGTAAATTCGTTATTATCAGCGATATATTACTTGCAAAAAAAAATTTGTTTATATATAAATTAGTTGTAATTTTGCAGTCGATACATAGATATAATAATTGTACAGAGAGTAACAACAATTAAATAATAACTTAATTTTATAATTTGAGATTATGAAAAAATTTGGATTGATCCTAATGGTTGCAGCCGTTATGGTTGCATGTGGTAACAAAGCCAAAGAAGCCGAACAGGCTCGTTTGGACTCTATTGCAAGAGCAGACTCTATTGCTCGCGTTGAGGCAATGATTGCCGATTCTATCGCTAAGGCTGCTGAGGCTCAGGCTACGGCAGATTCTGCCGCAAAAGCTCAGGCTATAGCAGACTCTATTGCTGCTGCCGACGCTAAAAAAGCAGGCAAACCGATGCCTAAAAAACAACCGGTTGCTAAGAAAGCTAACACTACTTCTTCCGAAAAAATTACAATACAACCACAAGAAATTGTATCAAAGAAAGAAGTAAAGCAAGAAAATAAAGCTACAACTATCGAAGAAGTTAAGAAAAAGGTTGAAGAAGATAGAGTAAAAGAAAAATATGATAAGTTTAAATAAATCAGAACATTAATAATTAATTAAAATTTTTAGAATCATGAAAAAAGTAGTATTTTCAATGGTGTTAGTTTTAACTACAGTTATCGCTTTCACATCATGTAAACAAGAAACAGATTGGAAAAAAAACATTGTTAAGTATGCAACCTACAAAGGCACAGAAGTTGATGGAACAGTCTGGGAAGCAACCTTTACTGAAACCTCATTTACAGCTACTACCAAAGGTATAACTGTTTCTGCTACAGGTTGGGATGTGGTTACTGACCCCAATAACACTAAAGTAGCAGGACTTACTTTTAAAGGAGCAAAAATCAAAACCGATAAGGGAGAAAAGGATTTACAAATGCTTACTGGAGCAGCTTCTGAGAATGGTAAAAAAATCATCATCACTTCAGGACAAATAATTATTACATTTGAAAAGAAGTAATCTCAGTTTCTAACAATAAAAAAGAGGTGTCTCGTATTTTGAAGCACC
>CAJPPQ010000012.1 GCA_905372605.1 Porphyromonadaceae bacterium | reverse complement strand
TGGCTCAAATGTCTGCAAGACGAGACAGGCGAAGATAAGGAGAGGTTGCACGAGTACTTTAAGGCGAGGTATTTGGGCATTAGCACAGTGGAGGTATTCGGGGTAGATGTGCAGATGTCGGCAAGCACGACAAAACTTGACACAAAAGAGATGACGTACTATCTCGACCGTATACAGCAGTTTGCCCTTGCGGACTTGGGAATTGCACTGCCGAATCCGTCGGACTTGTATTGGGAGCAGTTCTATCAGAAATATAAGGGGTGGATTTGAAAAGAAGCCAAATTCTTACGCAAAACGCCTAAAATGGTGTAGAAAACGCCTAAAATAACGGGAGGCACATAAAACGCCCAAGTATTCAGAATTATATGGATATTTTTGGGCGTTTACTTTAAAAAAAATAGGAGATATAAGTATGCCAATACCAATAATATTAGGAGCTATTGCGGCAGCAGGAGCGATAACAAGTGCCGTACTAACAGCAAGAGCAAATAAAAAACACCGAGATGCTCTCGATAAGGAGGCAAATAGACAGAAGCAGTTTTATGAGGGGCAGCTGAACGAGAACCCTCTCGACCAATTTCACAATAGGGCATTGATAGGGGAAATGCGTCGTGCGGCAAATGCTCGTATAGAGCAGGAGCGAGCGAGACGTAAGATAACGGGAGAACTGGATGCTACCAATATAATGAAAGACCAGAACGCACAAGCTATGCAGAATATGTATAGCCGTATAGCAACTAATGCCTCATTGCGTAGAGATGGTATATTGAACGCATACGAGAGAAGTAGGCAGGGAATATATGCTCAGCAGGCAGATTTGCAGCGAGCGGCGATGCAAAATTATGCCAATCTTGCGAGTAATATAGGTAATGCCGCCGCTACGGCTATGGGTGGATATTCGGGCAAAGGGATTGGTATCGGTGGAGGGAGCAAAGCACCCAAGATAAATATCGGTACACAAAATGTAGATACACCTGCATATAACAGCGGAGATATACAGGACATAAATAATCCAAACAAGAATACATATATAGCCTAACATTACGACAATGATACTTGATATTGATAATAAGAAAAATGTTGTAGGGACGAAAGAATATCCTGACAACTATCACGGCTATAAGGACGAGGAAAATTATAACGCCGATAAAGAGCCGTCGACACTGGAAGAGTGGGAAGTTATGCAAGGCGACGAGCAGCAGCCTATCGGCAATGTGTCGGATATAGGCGATAATCAGCTGCAAAGTACAAGACAAGACAATACCTATAAACGTACAAATACACTGCCTCCAAGTACAGAGGCAGCAGATACGTATTGGCAGTGGGCAAAAGAAAGAGATAAGGAGATACGACGAAATACCCCCAGAGACTACAAGACAATAGCAGATTACTATTTGCGGAATAATCCTCAGCCTACTTTACCCGAAGAAGATATAAAAGCGGAGAGACGGCGAGCTAACTTTGCAATGCTTAGCGAGGCATTGCATTTATTGGTAGATATAGGTAGTGCAGTCGGTGGTGGTAATGTGTATAAAAGAGAGCCACACGCCCTACGGGCTGTATTGGATAGTAAAGGTAGGCGTGAGGCGTTGATGGATAGTTATCGGAGAAACCTATCGAGGTGGCAAGAAGCATACGCTAAAGTTGTAGGCGACGCAAGCCAAGAAGACAGAGACCGTACTATTGATATATTCAGGACTATATACCCTGCATATACAAGTCTGGATAAGGAGATGTTGCAGCAAGGCAATCGATTGGAGCTTGAGGCAGAAAAACAGAAAAACGCCTTAGAGAGACAAGAAAGAGCACAAAAGGCAAAAAAAGCTCTGGAAGACTACAGGAATAATCTAAGAAAAGACCTATACAAATACAAAGGAGAACAGTTGATAGGCGTTTGGTTTCCGGATGAAACTAAACCAGTCCTAATCCCTAGGCGAGATAAACCTTTCTATGATACTATAATGGAGGTATATATTGCTGAGATGGGTCTACCACACCCTATTTATGATAAGCGTAACGGTAAATGGGTAAGTCCAACGAAAACCGAAACCGATACAAAAAAGTCGGAAAACAAGGCTAATATGAACAGCGGACAGATGGGTGCAACGAAAGAACACTATGGAGGTACGGTAAACCTCAATAATCCGAAAGCGAGTACAAAAGGGGGCAACAATCAGGGAAATAAACCTAAGAGGCCATTTTAATTAACAAGATTAACAAGGACGATAGTAAATAAAAGATATGGGCGACATAAAGAAATTATACAACTACCTTCAATCGAAGAAGGTACAGGGACTTGGCAGTGAAGATGAGTTTAAGGATGGTTTTCTGAATGATAGTGCTTTTTCACAGAGGGTTTACGATTATGTGAAGCCTCTGTTCTCTGATATAGAGGAGACACACAAGGAGTTTGTCGATGGTTTTAGAGAGCCAAAGAATAATACTGCCTATGCTACACTTGTGCCTTACGAGAAGAAAAGATATTATGATATAGGAGAGGATTATCCCGATTTGGTTGATAAGCATAAGACGTATTTTGGCAACCCACCGAAAAATATAGATGAGGCGGCTATCGGCATAAAGAAAGCGAACAATATGGAACTAACGCCTCAGGAGAAGAGTCGTGAGCGTCGGGCTAAGGCGACAGAGCACGTAAACGCCAATATAGGCGTTGAACGGTATAATGCGTATAAAGAGGCAGAGGCACAATATCGGGCTGCGATAACTTCACGTTTGGACGCAGATATAGAGAGGGCAAAAGCAGATAAGAGGGCAAAAGAAGAAGAGATAAACAAAACCATACCGCAAGGCTCTCGTGCTTTGGCGTTGTTTCCACAGGCAAAGATGGCTGTGCAGTGGACAATACCCGCCTATACATTGGATGTATTGGAAGATACGAAAGAGTTGCTCGAAGCTCCGACGAAAGGTAGCAATTGGGCGGGCAGTATGTGGGCAGGATTTAGGGATAATGCCGATATAAAAAGTTTCTTAAGTCTCGGTATGAGTACCTTTGCCAAGACGGGTAAGGTATATGATATATGCAGCCGATACACAAATGGAGAGAAATTGACCGATGAGGAGACTAATCTATTGGAGGCTCTTGCGATGAATACGGCAGTAGCAGGACTACGAGCAGGCGACATTAGCGGTTGGTATCGGTCTGGGGAAGTGACCGGTGATATGGTAGAAATAATGGGACAATTTTTACTTACGGGAGGTATTGGCACAGGTGCGTCGAAGGTAGTATCGAAAGCTATAGGGAAGACGATGCAGAAGATACTACCGAAATTGGTATCGAAGATGGGAGCAAAAGGTGCAGTGGGTACTGTACTTCGTGGAGCTAAGTTTGCGGGTAAAGGAGCGGTCGATGTAGTGGCAGGCGGAGCTGCTCAGTCGATATATATGCCGAGTACATATAGTGGCTATTGGGAGAAAAAGTCGGGTACGGTAACACACGGAGATAAAGATGGTGAGTATAATATAGAGCCTTCGAAAATAAATGATTTGCAGGCGATGTTGAGCTCGATGGCTGAGACAGGAACAGAGCGTCTTGGAGGAGCATTTGTGGGAGCGGGCAGTAAGATATTGAAGAATATAGTGCCGAAGAGTTGGGCTAAACTATCGACCAAAGGAGCGATAGGTGCATTAATAAAGGCAGGAGGTACTGCCAATAAATATATGGCGAAAGCAGGAGTAAACAGTACTATGGGCGAACTTAGCGAGGAGTTTGCAGGAGCTGCTTTCGATAAAGCTATCGGAGCGAGTAGCGACGAAGAGTGGAAAGCTTTTTGGAGCAAAGACAATATGCTGCAGATGATAGGCGGATTTGCTCCGATGAGTATGTTTGGTCTTGGTATGAATGGGGCTACGATAGCGAATAAGAGACTATCGGCTCTGAGGTCTAAACGTAAGTTTGTAGCATTTACCAGAGAGGCGGGTAGCAAAGAAGGGGTGAAGATGGCAGAAGACATTCTCAATACTCCGATAGAGGACTTAGGCAATAAAATGCACAAATATACGCAAGAGATAGGCGGATATACGGACGGCGAACTTAATGATAAAGGAGTAGAGTTTAATTATTTTGCTGCCGAGATGTTAAGAAAAAGTACAGAGAGAGATATAGCTGACGAATGGGATAGTGAAATACGGCAGGAAGCAGAAGACAATGTAAATACAGGCGATAAAAGGACAATAGATGATAGAGTAGATGATACGGAGCAAACGATACCACAAGTACAGCAAGGCGACGAAGTGGAATATGATAATGCACGATGGATAGTAGGCGATGTAGCCGAAGAGGATGGCGAATATACGTTTGGAGATGAAAGCATACCGCTGAAAAAGGGCAACGTCTTGATGTTTGAGGCAGACGGAAACGGAATACGAATACTTGAAAGCACTGCCGACTTATACGCTGAGGACAAAGACAATGGTATAGAGAGTAGAAGGCAGGAAATATATGAGAAGTATCGCCCTGTGATGAATGTAGACACAGGTAATATAATACAGCTGAGTAGCACCGCTGATAATGATAGTATTGCGTACGTGGTAAAGGGAAGAGTAGTGTATGATGAAGATGGCAATATAGACTATGACAAGAGCGATGACACAATATATTACAAGGTATATGATAAGGAGGGCAACGAAGTAGACGGAGGCACTCCGAGACCTCTACATTTGAAAACACATAGGACAGAGTTTGGCAAAGTGTTGAGCGATACACCTATCGAGGAGTATGTAGACAATGAGTTATATCCACAAGACGAGACCGAACAAAGTAGTGCTACGGGAAATGTAAGCACGGATGAACATCAGGGAGTTACAGAAGAAAATAACAAGGTAGGTGATAATTGGAATCAAGCCCAAGATAAGATTTCGGATATACTTGATTATGCTATTAAGAATAAGACCGAATATGACTGGGAAGATATAGCAGATGTAAGCGAAGATGAGGCACGTCGTATAAATGAGTCGACAGGGCTTAACATTGATAGCGAATACAAGCATATAGTAGAGAGTAGTGCCATCAATCACGTACTAAACAGACACGGAGAAGGTAAAGAGAAAGACGATAGCCAGACGAATATAACAAAAGAAGACTTCGAGCTGATACCTGAAATAATATCTATGGCAGATAAAATAACACTTGGCAGTACACGACAAGGACTGCCTGCTATTGTGTATGAAAAGACATTCGCCGATGGCACTACTTTTTATATAGAGGAGGTAAGACAGGGAAGAAAGAAATTAGCATTAAAGACTATGTACAAAAAAAAGTTGGCTCATTCAGTCGCTCCGATGAGTGAAAACTCCCCTAACTCACGTCTTACTCCGTCTACTGACCATTTGCCAACTTCTACCGGCAAAGGTAGTATAAATAATTGGAATATACAAAACACTATCTTGAGTGATGAAGAAGCGGACCTACTAATGTCGGCTATGGAGCAAAATGCAGAGGCTATGCCCGTCATCGAACTTACGCCTGATAATTGGTTGGCGGAGTTTGGACAAAACGGGACCGTCTCAACTCCGATAGGTGATGTAAAAATGGGCGACAACCAATTGGCAAAACTATTCTTAAAGAAAAGGACGAGAGAATTTGGAATGATAAAGCCCACATTGATTAACCCCGATGTAATAATAGAGAAAACAGCAGTAGCCGACAATGCAGAAAGGAATACGAAACTTTTGTTTGTAAAGACATTTAAAGACGATAACGGACAAAAGCACGTACATTTCGAAAATGTAACTGTCCAGAAAGGAGGGCTTGAGGTATCAATCAGTAGCCATATTGTAGACAAGTCGGCAATAAGAAAAGAGTTAGCCAATGGTATTGTTATATACAACAAACCCGAACTAACTTCTATCGGTTCTGATGTGTACTTAACCGAAACCCACGAGGGGCAGTCGGACCTTGTTCCTACACAAAAAGCTAATTCGGATCTACAATACAAAGGTACAACAAATAAACCGGATATACAAGAAGAATTTTATAATTCTTTGCCAAGAAACAAGAAGGGCGAGATAGACGAGAATCGTATGAGTGCGGAGCAGAAGATAAGGTACGCACAGATAGAGTTTGGAGAAGATTTGGACTTGGTGAAGGACTATATAACAGAGCAATCTAAGGCACTGAGTGAAAAGATAGCGAAGCTGACGAATAAGACGGGTAAGAGTGTGGCAGAATACAAAGAGCTTGCAGCCTTGAAAGCTGACAAAAATGTCTTTGTCGACTACTTACATTCCCTCAGAGATAGGCAAGAAGACTCTATGCCGAGACAGACTGTAGAGGAGGCAGCGGCTAAACGTGAAGAGTCTCGACGTGAAGAGCAGGCACAACGAGAACAAATGGTACGAGAGAAAGAGGAGCGAGAGGGAGTACCCGATTTCTTGCAAGATACGCCAGAAGATGCTCGTCTGAGAGGTTTCAGGTTGCGTACAGGTGAACGCATAGACAGGCAAGAGCCTATCGAGGTGAGCAAATATAATATGGCACGTCGTAAGTTTACCAACGATACGGGGGCGGTCGAAGAGGGACGACCGACGGTGAAGCGTACTATAATAGACAACGCACAAACGAGATTGCAGCCATCGCATAGGGGAGGACGGGCAAATATATATCACTTTATCACAGAAGCACAGCCGAAAGAACGCACTGACAAAGCGAGCAGAGTATCGGCAGCACAGATAGCGGCAAATATAAACCCCGAAGAAATAACGGGTGGCATAACTGCATATAACGGTAGCCCGATAGCCAATAACAGACTGGAGGTCATACAGGGTAATAACAGGGCAGAAGCATTACGCCTGATGTATGAAGAGTATCCGCAGTCTGCAGAGACGTACAAGCAATATCTGGCGGACAATGCAGAGGATTATGGTATGTCGGCAGATGAGGTACGGACGATGAAAGAGCCTATTGCTGTGGATATATACGAAGGTACGGACGGCAACGCCATACTACTCGGACAATATACACAGCAGGACGTAGAGAGCGGTGGTGTGCACAGGATAAACCCGAGCGGAGTAGTAAAGCACCTGAAATCGCACAATATGCTCGACAGGTTTATAACGGGACTACTCAAAGGGGTAGACGAGGAGAACACGGTATCGGACGTTATATCGGCAAATCTGAGAGATGTATTGCCTATCTTGGACAAGACGGGAGCAATATCGATGACGCAACGACAGGGTTTCTTTGATGAGAGAGGCGATGTAACGAGCGGAGCTATTGATGACTTCAAGGGTATACTAACAAGCCTTATAACAGAGGGAGGGTATGCCAATATCAATAGCGACTTTTTGAATTTGCCTGATAGTGCGAAGACAGCACTATATTTACAGACATACCGAGCTATACTCAATCAAGAGTACGGGCGACAGATACTTGGCGAGATACAGGATAGTATCTTGCTCTACACATTGGTGTTTGGCAATAACAATAAAGGCAAGGTTGGGGTAGACGAATCACGTAGAGAAGTGATGAGTTGGTTGATGACAGCACAACCCGACTTCAATACGCTGAATGAAGACGGCACATACCCATTGGTAGATATGCGGGAGAAATTCAGTAACTTTGCAGCCGAACTTACTATACTATATAAGTCGACAAACTTACGTTCGTCGAAAGATAAGGGAAGAGGACTATATACAATATGGGACGATTTCTATAACTTATTGGAAGGTAAGGGCGACTTGTTTACGGCAGGCGAGCGAAAGAGTTTACAAGAAAGTATTAACGAAAATTTCAATATAGATTATGTACCCATTAGACAGAATGAGCACAATACTTTGGGCAGCAGAGGTGAAGCGAGCCGAGCAGGGCGACGAGGCAGCGAAAGCGAACTTAGCATCGGAGAACAATCTGAGGCAGGAACAGCAGCAGCCGACGATAGAGGAAGAACTGAGGCAGATATTGCAGAAGCGGTAAAAGATATAGATGTTGAGCCGACCGAAGCACAGAAGAAAGCCGGTAACTACAAAAAAGGACACGTAAAAATACAGGGTTTTGATATAACGATAGAAAACCCTAAGGGTGCTATACGTAAAGGGGTAGACGACAATGGCAAGGCGTGGAGCACCGAAATGAAAAACCACTATGGATATTTCAAAAATACAGAGGGCAAAGATGGCGACCATATAGATGTTTTTATCGGAGACAATCCCAATAGCAAAAGAATATTTGTAGTAGACCAAATAAACCCGAAGACAAAAGAGTTTGACGAAAGTAAAGTTATGCTTGGCTTCGATACGGAAGATGAGGCTAAAAAAGCGTACCTTTCGAACTACTCAAAAGACTGGAAAGGGTTTAAGGATATTACGTATGTAGATATAGACACATTCAGAGATTGGCTATATGACGGGGCAAAACAACGTAAACCGTTCGGAGAGTATAGTAATATCCGTTTCCGTTCTATAAAGGATATAAACGACCGCTTTAACGAGGAGCTACAACAGCAGATAGACGGCACACTGCCGAAGGGGCACGTGTATAGTTTGGGTATGCCTAACGATATACTGAGAAGTGCGGGTTTACCTAATCTGCCTATTGAGATGAGTGCGGAGAGATTGGCAGGCAAGAGCCAACAGGCAAATCACCCATTCGAGCTGAGTGAGACAGAGGGTTTGCCCGCTGCAATCCAACACCCCATAGCTATCTTTGACAGTACGAAAAAGGACGGTAGCAGCGTGATATTGACAGAACTCAAACACGGCGACAGCAACTTTGTTGCCGTACTTGGAGTTAGACAGAGCGACAAACAAAGAAAAATAGATGTCGAAGTAAACTCTATCAGAAGTCTGTACCCGAAAACTCACATACGGGGTATAATCGATTGGTTTAACAGCAAGGATAATCTATTGAGATGGGTGGATAAAGAAAAAGCTCTGAACTTTATCTCAACCCAAGAGCCCAATTATCTTGCAGGCGGAGATAATGCTCAAAGCACTTCGTCTGAAAGTAATCTAAGCAGCAGTAAACCCGCTGAGGTTAGAAACATATTCAAACGTGTTGCAAAGGTAATAAAAGATTTCGACAATCCGACGCTTTCGGAAGAAAAAAATGAGGAGACACGTCTGAAAGCCTCGAAACGTAAGGCACGAGGAGCGACTACCGAGAAGCTCGAAGAGCTTGTAACGTTGCTAAAAAAGACGGGTTTTGCCGATGTAAAGACAGGCGAAGACTTTTATAATGCTTTGGCAGAGATAGAAGATAAAGAGGGTAGCCGCTTTATGATAGGCAAGCAGGCTACTGAAGCCGATGAGCGAGCAATTGCCGATGAGACCGCCGATATAAAGGCGAAGTCGATAGCTGACGGCACGTTTATGAAAGCCCCTAACGGCAAAGATACGAACCTTACGGAGCGGCAGTGGTTGCAGGTGCGGACAAAGGCGTTTAAAAAGTGGTTCGGAGACTGGGAGAAGACGGCACGTATAGAGAAGTTGAAGAAGACAAAGCCTATCGAAATAACAGGTGAGGAGTACAAGGGTAAGTATGAGCTGAACCGTGATAGTGCGAAAGCATACATAAAAGATAGTTTGAGAGGAGAATATACTAATAAAGACACAGGCGACACAATTCTTTTGGCAAAAGACGGAGCACAAAAGGTTACCTCTCATAGTATGGGTAATGAAGCACATTTGAAATCTATTGCCGTAATACCTGAACTTATCGAGAAATCTATCTTTATAGATGAATTGCCTAATGAAAAAAATAACGGCAAATATGACAGTTATCGTTATTATGTATCAGGATTGAAGATAGGTGGTGTAGATTATACCGTGAAGTTGGCTATTGGTATAGATGAATATGGGAACAAATATTATGACCATTCACTTACGGAGATAGAAAAGGGCAAACTGATAGATGAGGTTGGCGCTTTATCTACCACGTTGCCCTCAAGCAATCAATCTGCCCTTTCGGAGTACAAAGATAGTAAACTTATTTCACTCCTGCAAGAAAATTCTTCAAAAGTGGTAGATGAGAACGGTGAGCCGATGGTGGTGTATCACGGGACTAATGAGAATTTTAATATATTTGACAAGAAAAAAGCAGGTTCAGGGAACGATAAGGGATTAAGAGGCAAAGGATTTTACCTGTCTCCAAACCAAAAGACATCCGAAGCATATGGGGGAAGAGTTATTAGTGCATATATATCATTGAAACATCCATTCAACCCTAGCGAATTTGCCTCTGCAGAAGAAGTATCTAAACATCTAACCAATAGGCTCGTGCAGCAAGGTTATGATGAATATACGGTAGATTCATCCATCTTTAATGTAGGATATTCATTTTCGGTAGGAAATGAATATGCCAACGTATTTAGCTCAATCCTGAAGGAAGCCGGATATGATGGTGTTTTATATCCCCACAGACAAGAAGTCATAACTTTTGATTCTCACCAAATCAAGAGTGCGACGGACAACATCGGCACGTTCGACGGAGAAAACGAGGATATAAGGTATATGCGTCCGAACGGCACGGTGCTTGGTTTTGTAAAGGGCAATACTATATACCTCAATCCTGATGAGGTAAGTCTGAACACGCCTATACACGAGTTTGGGCACTTATGGGTAAGTCAGGTGAAGGGGCATTTTCCTGAATTGTGGGCGAAAGGTAAAGAGTTGTTTCTCGAAAGCGACTATTTGAGAAAGGTACAAGCGGACGAGAACTATCGACACTTAGACCTTGACGGACAGATAGACGAAGCAATGGCAAGGGCTATCGGCGACAGAGGTGAGCAGGAACTCGACAAGACTTTACTCGAGAAAATACTTGACTGGATAGCAGAGGTATGGGAGAAGATAGGCGGAGTGTTCGGAATAGATAATCTTACATCGGAGCAGATAAGTAACCTGACGCTGCAAGACTTCACTGATATGGCTACGAGTGAACTATTGAGCGGACAGAACCTTACAGAGCGAGTGAAAGGCGAAAGAGGGGGAGCTACCCGCTACAACACTGCCGATGAGACCGCCGATATAAAGGCGAAGTCGATAGCTGACGGCACGTTTATGAAAGCCCCTAACGGCAAAGATACGAACCTTACGGAGCGGCAGTGGTTGCAGGTACGGACAAAGGCGTTTAAAAAGTGGTTCGGTGACTGGGAGAAGACGGCACGTATAGAGAAGTTGAAGAAGACAAAACCGATAGAAATAACAGGCGATGAGGTAAAGCCGAGCGATGATTTGAAGGAGTACAAGAAAAATGCTTTGGAATACGGAAAGACTTTACAAGGAGAATATACGAATAAAGACACAGGAATTACGATACAGTTGCAAAGAGGTCGTAAAAACGGAGGTCTGAATGAAGTATTACAGCACGACTATAAAGACAGAGAGCACTTACAAAGCATAGCGGCTATTCCTCAAATAATAGAGAACGCTACATATATAGATAGTGAGCCCAACAATGATATACCTAAAAACCCAGACGTAAAAGAATATCAATATTATGTATGTGGGTTAAAGATAGGAGGGGAAGACTATACTGTAAGAGCGGTTGTAGCGGTAGATAATAAGGGTGATAGATATTATGACCACAAATTGACTAATATAGAAAAAGGAAAATTGCTTGACCAAATAAATAGCCAAGCAATTAAAAACAACGGTTTTGGCACAACGCCCGGCACTAAGCCTACTACCGTTGTTTCGGAATACAAAGATAGTAAACTTATTTCACTCCTGCAAGAAAATTCTTCAAAAGTAGTAGATGAGAACGGTGAGCCGATGGTGGTGTATCACGGGACTAATGAGAATTTTAATATATTTGACAAGAAAAAAGCAGGTTCAGGGAACGATAAGGGATTAAGAGGCAAAGGATTTTACCTGTCTCCAAACCAAAAGACATCCGAAGCATATGGGGGAAGAGTTATTAGTGCATATATATCATTGAAACATCCATTCAACCCTAGCGAATTTGCCTCTGCAGAAGAAGTATCTAAACATCTAACCAATAGGCTCGTGCAGCAAGGTTATGATGAATATACGGTAGATTCATCCATCTTTAATGTAGGATATTCATTTTCGGTAGGAAATGAATATGCCAACGTATTTAGCTCAATCCTGAAGGAAGCCGGATATGATGGTGTTTTATATCCCCACAGACAAGAAGTCATAACTTTTGATTCTCACCAAATCAAGAGTGCGACGGACAACATCGGCACTTTCAATGAGGAAGATGAGGATATAAGGTATATGCTCGTAGACGTACAGGACGAAAAGGCGATAGACGAGGAGCGTCGCCGTCCTAAGTTCGAGATAAAAGGAGAAGATGTGTACACTACTATGTACACAACAAGGGCGGACACGGAGACCGAGATAGATGTGTTGTATAATGGAAATGACTTCGAGAAAGCACTCAGCAAGGCAGAGGGCTATAATGAAGACTCGGACAGAGAAGACCTAACGGTAGGCGTAGAGGCTGTGCGTTTGAAGATACCAATAGCGGCAATAAAAGAGGAGTACGATTACGACGACGAAGAATACGACGGGTATGTAGCACCTTTTGTAGAGGACTATATAGACGACTTTGTAGAAAATACCGACTATGACCGCTATGAGACAGGCAGAGATATGTTTGATGTGTATAAGTCGAAGCTCGACCCTGACGAAAATGATTTAATAAAAGCAGTCGCTGACGAATTATGGCGACAAACAGGATTTTCTGTTGGAAAATATAGTACATTCTATATAACCCGAAATGGTGAAATGACCAATACAGAAGAGGGTAAAGACGGAGAGCCAAATGCTTTTGTGAGTATGCGAATAGCTGACCATACACATAGCCGTCAGAATGGAGATAGTACTCTAAATATAGTTGTAGCCGACGATGACCCTACAAAAACGAAGTTTCAATATTCAAAGGAAGATTTGCGTTATACAACAAAAGACAATGCGGAAGAAATAGTAAAGGACATATTGGACTTTTGGAGGCAATATGCAAGAGAATACTTTGGTGATATAAATAAGCAATTTAACGATGACTTAGACGAGTTTGAAAGAAACAGGCTTCTTTCAAGCCGCAAATTTAATCTTGGTAGACCGAGCCCTATACTGATGGCGGCAGGATTAAATGGCGTCAGTATACAGATGACTCAAAGTGTACTGAGTAAACACTTGGACAAACATAATCTTAAAACCGACGATTTGAGAGAGTTGCCAGAGGCGATAAGAACACCGATAATGGTTTACGAGTGGGGTGATAAAGCAAGAAATAGTGTTATAGTTACGTCTATACCGAGAGGAGAAGAGCGTATTACTACAACCATACGCCTGACAAGAGACGGAAATAAGCTCAATGTAAATGAAATATCAAGCATATACGGCAAGTCGGCAGAGCGTCTGATAAGAGATATAAATACGCCTAAAAGCGAGTTCGGCAAAGATAACCTGAGGTATGTAGATAAAAAACAAGTCCTTGATTGGTTTGCTATGGAAGCTCCTAAGGCTTCAAGCCAAACACAACAAGAACTTATTACGGCTACAAAGGTAATAGAAAATTTTGAGAATCCGCCAATAAATGAGAAAAAAGTTATCGACGATACCACAAATGATATGGTACGGTACTCTATACGGGCGAATGACCAACTCGACAGAGAAGACGAGATAATGGATAAAAAGGCGGCAGAGATATACGAGGCGAGGGTGAAGATGGGAAAACAGATGAACCAGAGCGACCCGAATAAAATGCCGAACAAAAAGATATTCGATGAGATAAACAGAAAGACAGAGAATAGTCGGGCTAAGACAGCTGAGCACGCTGCCGATTGTTATTTGCCAATGAAGCACTTTATTGAAACACTTAACAAGCACGGCTACAATGTAGCGGACTACAACAATTGGTATATGAATGTATTCAGCCTTGCGAGTAAGAATGAGGCGGAATATGAGAAGTACCAAGCCGAGAGAAGTGTGCCATTGCAGCGGGCGGCAAAGGCGGCTATGGACAGCGGTAATATATCGTATAGAGAGCTGGAAAACTACCTGATATTGAAGCACGGACAAGAGCGTAACAAATACTATAAGGAGAGAGACGAGAAGCTCGGTGTAAAACCGATGAAGGACTATTCGGGAACTGAGGCGGTGATGTTTGAGGAGTTTTGCAAACGCACGGGTATAAAGGTTAAGACCATAGAAGAGGATATACCTACCCTTGTAGATGGAGACCCCAATATGATAAGATATGACAATGGCAAGAGTGAATTTAGCAAAGACGGTAAAAAGATACCCGATTTCGAGGTAAACAAGAGGTTTGAGTTGTGGAGAAAGCAACATACGCCCGAAGAAATAATCGAAGACTACGAGGAGAAGATAGGCAAAGAAAAGGTAGAAGACCTATGGGGTAAGATACGAAAAGCTACACAGTTTACGCTCGACTGCCAGAAAGAGGGGGGACTTACGAGTGAAGATATGTATAAAAAAGCAAGTGGAATGTGGGAGTACTTTGTGCCTTTGCGTGGTTTCGATATGGGAACAGCACAGGACGAGTACGATTACGACCTTAATGGTATCACGTTGTTTACCGATTTCAGAGTGGAGCAGACACTTGGACGTACTCGAAGGAGTGTGTCGCCGTTGGCGTGGACGGAGCAGATGGCACACATAACGATACAGCAGAAAAACAAGAACTTGCTAAACCAAAGCTTGAGGAGACTTGCGTCTGTAAGTACGGCGAGAAAGGACAATATAATGTTTCTGAGCAAACAATATAAAGCCCCCGACGTAATAGAGAACGGCAAGGTAGTGAGAGAAGGGGCGTTGATAAATCCACCTGCACATACGGGCAATCCGACAGAAGACAGAGCTGCATTTGAGCGATGGGAAGCTTCGATGAAAGAAGGAGTAAAGAATGGCACAGTAGAGGTGGTAGAGCACAGCAATGTAAACTTCGGAATGATAGTGTCTGCCGACAAAGTGAAGCAACACGTGGTGAGAGTATATGAAGGAGGACAACCGGTAGATATAATATTTAATACTTCACCGTCTGTACCAAGAGCTATAAACGGACTAAACCACAAAGCAGCTATAAGTAACCATTGGATTTATAAGAATCTGCAAGCAGGTACTCGTCTGATGGCTCAAACGATGACAACATTGAACCCCGCTTTTGTGGGTAAAAACTTCACGAGAGACTATTTATTTGCCAATACTATGTTGTTGGGCAGAGAAGATATGTCGTATGCTGCCAACTTTAATAAGAATGTAGTGAAAGCAGGTTCGGTAATGTTTGATTATGTGAGAGGCAAGAGTTTACTTGGCTGGGCAGCCGGTGATAAAGGAAGCGTAAGGGATAACGAATATGGCAGGTTGCTAACAGAGTTTGTGATGAATGGCGGCAAGACGGGCTTTTCGCAGATGTTGAAGTTCGAAAAAATGAGTAGCGACTTCAAAAAACAGACTGAGAAGGGAGGTAAAAAAGTACACTATGGAGTAAATGACTATATTCATTTTATCGAGGCTGCGAATGACTATGCGGAGAATATAACGAGATTCGCGGCATACTGTACAAGCAGACAGGCAGGCAGGTCGATAGAGAGAAGCATTAGCGACGCAAAGGAACTGACGATAAATTTTAACCGCAAAGGTACAGATGGCGGAATATGGGGAACGGTGAGAAGTCTATGTGCATTTAGCAATGCGAGCATACAGGCGTTGGTGGTGTTTAGCAGAGGAGTAAAAGCAAATCCCAAACGTATGAGTGCGTTTATAAGTGGTTATACTGCAATGGCAATCACGATGGCGGTGATAGCGAGATTGATAGGCGGAGATGATGACGACTACTTTAAGCTCTCGAAGTATGATAGACAGAATAATCTATGTCTACCTATGTTTGGCGGAGGTTTTGTAAAAATTCCTTTGCCTCAGGAGATGAGAGTCTTTTATAAATTGGGAGATGAGATAGCTTTGTGTATTCTCAGGAATGAACCGCCAGAGGTAGCGGCTCAGGAGGTGTTTATGGGTGCACTTGACTTACTGCCGAGTTTTGCGGCAGGTGCAACATCGATAAGCGATGTATTGGACGAAAAGATAGGGGCGGGCGATTTGCTTTTGGCACATCAACCGATAACCGCCATTCAACCAATTACTCAATTAATGTCAAACAGAAACTTTCTTAACTATCGTATATACGATGATAATAAATGGGGCGGCAGACGTAAAGAGTTGCCCGAATATCGTAAGGCACTGCGTAACAAAGGAGGAGAGACCTATTCGCCTAACTTTGTGGTGAAGCTTAGTGAGGGCATTAGCAGATTGACAGGAGGCTCAGATTTGAAGCGAGGATTAGTAGAGGCGAACCCAGATATGATAAATCACTTTATGAGAGGATACTTCGGAGGGTTGTATAATACCGCGGTAGCTGCTATCAATGTCGCGGACAAAGGTTATCAATCGGTTACAACAGGTGAATGGAAGTTGAAATCTACCGATAGTCCGACGATGAAGGCATTCTATGTATCACCGAGTAACCTCAGATATACTGACGATATACTGAATGCTCAATATATGGACGTACTGAAAGAGGCGAAGAAACACGCTGATGTATATGCCAACTATTTAAAGGAGGGCGAAGTCGATAGGTTCGAAGAAGAGACCAAGATGACCGAAGACGAGGCACTTGATTGGCGGTATTTGGTGAAAGGCATAGACAAAGAGGTGCAGGAGCTACGTAATGAGATAGCAACAGCGGAGACTACCAAAGAGCGAGACGAAGCACTGAGGCAACTTGAAGCTTTACAGAGAGAGGCAATAGATATGGCGGTAAAGTTGAAAAAATAATTTTGCCACTTCATTTTTTTGTTGTAATTTTGTGCAATAAGAAATATAA
>CAJPPQ010000011.1 GCA_905372605.1 Porphyromonadaceae bacterium | reverse complement strand
CAAACACATACAGGGCGGTGGTGGCGGACAGCCGTTCTTTGCTCAGGCGGGCGGCAAGAACCCCAACGGGCTCGACGACGCTATTGCCGAAGCGTTCAAGGTGTGATGGCGTATTAGGTTGATTTATAGGCAATAGTACTTTATATCACTTTTTGTGCGAAGGTGTAATATTTTTTTGTACCTTTGCAAACTTATTCTCATAACATAAATAATAGAAAATGAGACAACTTAAAATCACACCATCTATTACAAATCGTGAAAGTGACTCATTGGATAAGTACCTACAAGAAATTGGCAGAGAGGAACTTATTACTATTGAGCAAGAGGTAGAGCTGGCACAGAGGATTCGCAAAGGCGACCATGCCGCACTCGACAAGCTCGTACGAGCCAATTTGCGTTTTGTAGTATCTGTTGCCAAACAGTATCAAAATCAGGGATTATCTCTTCCCGACCTTATCGACGAAGGCAACCTCGGTCTGATAAAAGCTGCCGAAAAATTCGATGAAACCAGAGGATTTAAATTTATTTCTTATGCCGTATGGTGGATTCGTCAGTCGATTTTACAAGCATTAGCAGAGCAGTCGAGGATAGTACGCCTACCGCTGAACCAGGTAGGTTCGCTCAATAAAATCAACAAGGCATTTCAGCGTTTCGAGCAAGAGCATGAACGACTTCCGTCTATCGAAGAGATAGCCGCAGACTTAGACCTACCTCTCGAAAAAGTATCCGATACTATGAAAGTATCGGGCAGACATATATCGGTAGATGCACCATTCGTAGACGGCGAAGACAATTCGTTGCTCGACGTGCTTATGAACGACAATTCGCCCATAGCCGACCAATCGCTTATGAGCGAGTCGTTACTTACAGAGATAGAGCGTACGTTGGATGCGTTGTTGCAAGAAAGAGAGAGAGATATCGTAAAAATGTTTTTTGGTATAGGAGGTCCCGAAATGACTCTCGAAGAGATAGGCGACCAGTTTGGGCTTACTCGCGAGAGAGTACGGCAGATAAAAGAAAAGGCTATCAGACGCCTGAGAAACAACTCCAAAAACAAACTGCTCAAAGTATATTTGGGTTGATGTTTTAGTAAAAAAAACACTTGGATAAGAGGGATAATACTTACTTTGTTTATCCTACGAAAAAAAGGACAGACCTATATGAGAGCCTGTCCTTTCTTTATTTTAAGCGATTCAATTGAATGAATATGAGGCTCCTGCAGATAGCCAGAATCCCGATTGCGGGATATTGCCGAAATCTACATATCTGTTATTGAATATATTATTAGCATTTACAAATAGGTCGAACCCACTAAGTTTATACTCGACTCTGAGGTCTAAAATGAAAAACGGTTTGTACTCTACTACTCCGTTTTCTTTAAGGTCTACGTATTGGGTGTATACTCCTTCGCGGTCTTGCCAACGGCATTTCCATACCATCGACATGTTTTTTACGATATCGTGTCTCAGTGTAGCTGTGAGTTTGTGTTTCAGATAGTTGAATACATATCTCGATATCGGATTTGTTTCACTGGCATCGGTACTATTCTGAGTAAGATATTGATAGCCTATTTGTAGGCTTTCGATAGGTTGATTGCTGCCTATCAGCTGTTTGAAGCCTATAGAGGTGTTTATGCTTGCCCCTAACGTACGCAGAAGGCTCCCTTGTTTTATATTGGTAGAGTACCATTTCTTATCGCTGTCGTTATACATCCAGTCGATAAGGTTTTCGCCCTCAGAGACAAAGAGTAATCCGCTTATATTCATCCACCTACCATTCAAACGCGCACCGCATTCTATCGAACGAGTATATTCGGATAGCAACTTGGGGTTACCTACGTGCGTACGAGTGGTATAATACATTTCTGTAAATGTAGGCATACGTGTAGCAGTGTTCCAAGAGATGTATATATTTAGCTTATCTACAGGACGATACGATATGTTTATAGACGGATAAAAAGCCATTTTATTCACTATCGCAGTGTTGTGATTGAGTATGCCTCCTGCCGAAATAGTGATTTTATCGAATACGATATTGTGTTCGACGAAATAATTGATATTTGTCCTTCCGTACGATTTCGTATATTTGCCGATAGTATCTTTCATTTTCTCGCCAAGTACGGAGCTGAGTATACCTTCGTTTCGTATCTCGCCGCCGAATCCCGTTATACCGAGAGCCCACATATATTGGGTGTTGAGGCTGATGCCGAATACATCGCTACGATGATAATTGTGGTCTGTATACCAAGCCGGTACGTCGGGTGTTCCTTCTCTTATTAGTTGGAAACAGTCGTAGTGTCGGCTCCAATACATCTGTGGTATTAGTTTGAGTTTTCCGTATGTCTGGCCACTTATAGAGGCGAATATACTTTTGGTATCGTCGTATTGGTCGGGGTAACTTGGCGTATAGAACGTGTTGGCTCCGTATTTTTTACCGTTATAGCCCATCTGTATCGATATATCTGCTACGTCGCTTACCGACAATCTACTGTGTAGCAATGTATTTATTATGTTATAATCACTATTACGTATATATCCATCAGACCTTCCGTAACTTGCCGATACACTCACAGAAGCAACCTCTCCTTTGTATGCTCCACGTGCCTCGGCTCCAAAAAGTCCGTACATACCGCCTTCTAATCGACAAAACAGGTTCGACGAAGTATCGCGTCGGGTGATAATGTTTATACCGCCCGATAGAGCACTTGCTCCGTATGCCAGAGAGGTCGGTCCCTGTACTATCTCGATACGTTCTATATCAGAGAGATTTATCGGTATGTCGAGGCTATAATGCCCTGTTTGTGGATTGGTGAGATTGACGCCGTTTAGCAGTATTGCTACTTGGTCTGCCGAACCGCCTCGCAGAGACACGTCGGCTTGTACGCCGTGGGGAGAGCGTTGTTGGAGGTCTACTCCTGCTACATAATTCAATAGATCTTGGACACTCTTGACCGGTGCCTGCTCTATCTCTTTTCTACCTACTACGGTTACCTGCTTGGCTGCCATTTCCATAGGCAAGCCTATCTTTGTAGCAGTAACCTCTACCTCTTCGAGCTCTTTGTGAGCTATAGAGTCTACAGATGTCGTTATATTCGTCTTTTCGGTAGGATTCACGGAAGTCGCATGAGCACTCGCCAGAGTGAAACCTGATAGTACTCCGATAGTAATGGCTTTGTTCATACTGGCAAAAACACTGTACGACTTACGTGTAAACCGCTTGAAACGAATGACATCAAATGATTTAAACTGTTGTTTTTCCATGAAATATTATTTGTAAAAAAAAATCGTGCAAATGTACACTAAATTATCGAACTATACTCCATACAAACGGCAATACAAAAAAGAGACTCCGTCTGTAGAGTTGGAATCTCCTTTTCATTAGTCTGTACTAAGGCTTTAACCGCTTTGTTATGATATCTGAATTTGACGCTGAGCCTTTTTTACCTCTTCTTCGGTAAGCTTCGGAATATTGATGTGCAATACGCCGTTTTCCATTTTCGCATTGATTTTCTGCTCGTCTACGTTGTCGGGCAGAAGTATCGTCTGCATAAACTTTGAATAACCAAATTCGCGTCTGAGATATCGACTTTCGGGGTCTTCAAACTTGTCTTCAGTCTTCTTTTCCATGCTTATTACAAGATTTGTATCCTCGTCGATACGTACCGAAAAGTCCTCTTTCGACATACCCGGAGCTGCTACTTCGACCTCAAATCTGTCTTTGTGTTCTACTACATTGATAGCGGGAGCCGTAGAGCTCGTTTTTGTTACCCAACCATTGTCGAACATATCGTTGAATACGTTAGGTAACCAATTCTGATTTCTTCTGATAAGTGTCATTTTTCTGTTCCTCCTATTTTTTTTGTTATTTATTACGATTAAAATATGTTTTTTCTACACACATAGATAATCAAAATATATACCAATACGATTCGAGACGTGAATAGAGACAAAATTTCCGACTCAACCCTCTTCCGCCTGCCGTTTTGTCTGTTTTATGCCCCAAATACCGATAAGAGGATAATGGTCTGAAAATGTTTTAGGCTCGATATGTAGCGATATGGGGATTAAGTCTTTGTCTATCAGGATGTGGTCTATTCCTACGAACATATAGTTTTTACGAAAAGAGTATCTGTAGCCCCACGAAGTAGCAGTAAAAACGTCTCGAAGATTACCCTTAATTTTGTGATACACATACGATTCTACCACGTCGTTGAAGTCTCCGCATACGACGGTCTTATAAGGCGATCGGTCGATTTCTTTACGCACAATAATCGCCTGCGAAGCCCTTATTTTGTATGCTTTGCTCATCTTACGCGATAAGAGAGCCGATATGTTTTTGATATTATCGCTCGAGAGATTGTCGTCGAGCGAGCGGTACTGCTTTATGTCCGACAGAGTGAATTTATTAGACTCCAAGTGGTTGTTTATCAGGCGTATCGTGTCCGAATTTATTACTATATCCGAATATATGGATATATTGTACAGGCTTTCGTAATCTATCTTGTTTTTCTTGATTATAGGGTATTTCGAAAAGGTAGCTACTCCCCACGAATAGTTTTTTGTCTGATTTTTGTACCATATATGAGAGAATGGGAAACGCTTTTTCATAGCGTTTTTGAGCCTGTTTTTGTTGTGGTCGTTCTGATAAAAACCGAATTCTTGGAAACATACTATATCGGGCGATACGGAGTCGATGAAATCTATAAAGTCGTCGATTTTTTTCACCTCACTAAGCGACGAGATATTATAAGAAAGTAGTTTTACCTCTGTATTATAGCTCTTTTTCGACAGTCGCCCGAACGGAATTGTAAATACATTATTGGCATGGTAGAAAGTACATACGATAAGGCAAAGAGATATAAGCCAATAGCGCCGCCTCTTTATCATCCAAAAAACAATAAAAAAGATATTGACTGCTACTATAAAAGGGAAAAACAGACCAAAATAGCTAAGATACAGTAATTTTTGTGGAGAAACGATAGTCGACAGTACTCCAAGCACATACAGTAAGACAAAAAAGATATTCGCCAACAAAACCGTATTACGTATTGTAGCTCTGAATATTGTCTTGAAATTTGTTTTCGAAGCACTCATTTAGAGACAATTATATTTTCCGACTTATATCGAAAAGTTGTTTTTTTTCGTCTTCTGTAAGGGAGTTGTAGCCCGACTGACGTATTTTATCGAGAATAGCATCGAGATTTCTATTGTTTTGTTTCTGCTCCATATTATACTGTTCGTCGGACTTTACATAGTGATATTTTGCTCGTCTTCTATCTTTTTTTAATCTCGGTTTGCTACTGAAAAAATTTACTATCGCAGAGATAATGTAGTTTATTGGTTTTATGATGTTTATATTTCTCTTTAATAGCACAAACCAAAGCCAGCCTGCTAAAGCACCGCCTATATGGGCGATTTCGCCTCCTGCATTGTTCGATGTTATTCCTAAGACACTTATGAGTACTGTAATCACAGCTAACCATTTGAGTCTCACGCTACCTACCAATAGCAATCTTATCGGCATATTTGGCATATCGAGGGCAGTAGCAACAATAATAGCCATTATCGATGCCGAGGCTCCCGACAAAAGCGAAATCTTCCCTTCGAAAAACGGTATATAGTTGTACGACAGCATATAAACCACTCCACCAAGAATGCCGCCAAGTATATATATGCCTATCAATTGCTTACCTGTAAACGACATTAAGAACAATTGCCCGAACCAATATAAGCATATCATATTGAAAAACAGATGTAATAGGCTTATATGCACGAACATATACGATATTATCGTCCAAAAATGTTTTGTAAACAGACTGAAATCCGATGAGAGTTGCAACACATCGCTAAAACCTACAAACCGAAACGAACCGAGAGTTACGACGATATTTACAATAGCTACTATTATAAAAACCGCTATATTGATGTAAATAAGCTGAGTATACGGTTTCGAAATACTAAACTTATGCTTTATTTCATTTAGAGTCATAATCGCTGAGAAAATTATAGAACAAAGTTAGTACATTTTTCGGTGAAAATACTTTGTCTAAGCCTATTTCAACAAGATTCAGCCCGTTTTTTATGGGCTATCGTATGTTTTTTACAATTGAATTGCCAACAAATACCAAAATATCAGTACCTTTGTGAGATTTTTGTTTAAGCACAACGATTAAGATGGACAGCAAGAAAATGATAATAGTGCTCGGAGCGGGCGAAAGTGGCATCGGGTCGGCAATATTAGCCCAAAAGAAAGGATTCAATGTATTGGTATCCGACTTTGGAAGCATAAAAGACCAATACCGCAACATATTGATAAACAAAGGTATCTGTTTTGAAGAAAAAGCTCACGACAAAGTATATGATATAATAGACCGAACGTCAGACACAGAGCACTCTATAGAGGTGGTAAAAAGTCCGGGAATACCCGAAAAGTCTCCTATAATAAAGGCTATACGTGCTAAAAATATCAAAGTTATATCCGAGATAGAGTTTGCCTCTCGATATACGAATGCGAAAACTATCTGTATAACAGGCTCTAATGGCAAAACCACCACTACGACGCTCATTTATCATATACTGAAAAGCGCAGGACTGAACGTTGGACTTGCCGGCAATATCGGGAAAAGTTTCGCTTTGCAGATAGCGGAGGCTGATTTCGACTATTATGTATTGGAAATAAGCAGCTTCCAGCTCGATGATATGTACGACTTTAGAGCCGATATTGCTATCATTACCAATATTACTCCCGACCACTTAGACCGATACGAATATAAGTTTCAGAATTATATCGACTCCAAATTCAGAATATTACAGAACCAAACAGAGTCTAACTACTTTATTTTCTGGGCAAGCGACCCGATTGTTGCAGCGGAGATATCGAAGCGTAATATTGTCTCTATAATGTTGACTTTCGACCTGAATCGGACTACAACATCGGGCGTAAAGAATTTCGCTTTTGTAGACGATAAAGATAATATTGTGATACAGACGCCGAGCCACAGCCATTTTGTCGATATACCTATCGAGAGTCTTGCTATCAAAGGTACACACAATATTTACAACTCTATGGCAGCAGCTATTGCCGCTCAATTGGTTGGTGTAGAGGGTGCTAATCTTTGTAGAGCCTTAGCGACATTCGAAGGGGTCGAACACCGTATGGAGTATGTCGCTACCGTCGACGGAGTACGCTATATCAATGATTCTAAGGCGACTAACGTCAATTCTTGTTGGTATGCTCTGCAAAGTATGAAGACTCCTACCATACTCATACTTGGCGGCACCGATAAGGGAAACGATTATGCTGAAATAGACGAACTTGTCCGACAGAAAGTGCGTTCGCTCGTTTTTCTCGGAGTAGATAATAGCAAGCTAATAAAGTTTTTCGAGCACTACCGTACGGTCGGCGGTGAAAAAATTCCGTATCACGAAGCTCGGTCGATGAAAGAGGCTATCTGCTTGGCTTCCAATGCGGCACAGGCAGGTGATACGGTGCTACTTTCGCCTTGCTGTGCAAGCTTCGACCTCTTCAACAATTACGAAGATAGAGGCGACCAGTTTAAACAAGCTGTATTGGAGATGAAAAAATCGTAGTAACGACGTACTCCGATATCCATAAAAAACAAAAAGAGCGATTTGATGTCGCTCTTTTTGCTCTCCCTCTTGGACTTGAACCAAGGACCCTCTGATTAACAGTCAGATGCTCTAACCAACTGAGCTAAGGAAGAATCATTAATTATTAACCTTTAAAAACCTTTTGATTATGAAACAAAAAACTTCTCATCTGAATTACGTGCAAAAGTACTACATTTTTTCTAATCCGCAATACTTTTTCGAAAAAAAATTTCTTCTTTAGAAATCAACTACTTTACTCGAAATTTTATTGGCAATCTTGTTCATATTGTCGTTTGTGAGTTCTATTTTGGGATTAGAAAAGTTCAAATCCGACTCTTTTCGGAGTGGAACCAGATGAATATGTGCATGCGGTACCTCCATCCCCAAAACTGCTACTCCTACCCTTTTACAATCTATTGTCGATTTTATAGCTTTCGCTACCTTACGAGCAAATGCCATGAGCCCGCTATATGTATCTGAGTCCAAATCAAAGATATAGTCTACCTCTTTCTTGGGGATCACGAGAGTATGCCCCTCTACAAGAGGATTTATATCGAGAAATGCCAGAAAATTTTCGTCTTCGGCTACCTTGTAGCAGGGAATCTCACCTGCTACGATTTTCGAAAATACAGTCATATCTATATGTGATATTATTGATTAAACTACAGGGAAATATCTATTACCTCCAAACGTAACACACCGGCAGGAACTACTATCTCGGCTACTTCGCCTACTTTTTTGCCCAAAAGTCCCTGACCGATAGGAGTATTTATAGCAAGTTTACCCTGACGGATATTTGCTTCGTTTTCAGATACAAGCGTATAACTCATTTCCTGATTATTATTTAAATTCTTCACTTTTATAGTATTGAGTATTTGTACTTTATCTGTTTTCAGCTTACTCTCGTCGATTATTCGTGCGTTTGCCAGAGTCTCTTTCATCTGAGATATTTTCATTTCGAGCATTCCCTGAGCCTCTTTTGCTGCGTCGTACTCAGCATTCTCAGACAAGTCGCCTTTATCGCGAGCCTCAGCTATCTGTGCCGAAATAGCTTTGCGGTCGACTGCCTCCAGTTGTACTATCTCATCGGCTAATTTTTTATAGCCCTCTTCTGTCATATAAACTATTGCCATATCTTGTAATAATTTTATTTTGTCAGTAAAAAAATGAAAACAACAAGAATCTCGGCTATGAGCCGAAACTCTCATCATCTCTATATCCAAATTAACTCAAAAACGATTCTACATTATTTGACTTCGTATACTTATATATAATACAAAGGTACAAAAAAAATCGGACATCCAAATATTTATCTGATAATATTGTCCTTTAGTTTTTCCATTATCTTGTCTTCGATCTCTTTAGCGAGTTCGGGATTGTCTTCGATTATCTTTTTAGAGGCATCGCGACCCTGTGCCAACTTACTATCGCCGTACGAAAACCACGAACCGCTCTTTTTGATAATGTCGAAGTCGACGCCCAAATCTATGATTTCTCCACTACGCGATATACCGTGACCGAACATTATATCAAACTCTGCCTTGCGGAACGGAGGAGAAACTTTATTCTTTACCACCTTTACTCGTGTCTCATTACCAATCTGATTCTCACCGTCTTTGATAGGTCCTATACGGCGAATATCCAAGCGTACCGAGGAGTAGAACTTTAGAGCATTTCCGCCGGTAGTGGTCTCGGGCGATCCAAACATAACTCCTATTTTTTCTCGTAACTGATTGATAAATATGCATGTAGTGTTTGTGCGAGATATCGATGCTGTAAGTTTACGCAGAGCTTGCGACATCAGTCGGGCTTGCAACCCCACTTTATTTTCACCCATATCGCCTTCGAGTTCGGCTTTGGGAGTAAGAGCCGCAACAGAGTCTACCACAAGGATATCCAGTGCCGAAGAGCGAATCAGTTGGTCTGCTATTTCGAGAGCCTGCTCTCCCGAATCGGGCTGAGAGATAAGCAGGTTGTCGACGTCGACGCCAAGACTTTGAGCATAGAACCTATCGAACGCATGTTCGGCGTCGATTATCGCTGCTATGCCTCCTGCCTTCTGTGCTTCGGCTATAGCATGTATGGCAAGTGTAGTCTTACCGCTCGATTCGGGTCCGTATATTTCGATGATTCTTCCACGCGGATAGCCTCCCACGCCTAAAGCGGCATTGAGACCGATAGAGCCTGTAGGTATGACGCTTACGTGCTCGATGTTGTTGTCGCCAAGTTTCATTATAGTACCTTTGCCGTGGTCTTTTTCTATCTTATCCATCGCCAACTGCAAGGCTTTTAGTTTTTCGGCGGGTGGTGTTGCGTTATTATTTTGAGTACTCATACTATTAGTTTTTTAAAATTGTCAAGTGCAAAGATAAAAATTATTTTCTACTTCTCAATCGAGATGATTTATATTCTTAATTTTGTTAGACAAGCTATATTTTATTCGTAACTTCCTGAGGGAAAATGACTTTAGGAGTAAAGCCTGCTGTCTCAGAGTGTTCTATCCATGTGTAGGCCATTATAATCACGATATCGCCTTTGTGCATAAGGTGAGCGGCTGCACCGTTGAGGCAGATTACTCCCGAATAGCGTTCGCCACATATGGCGTAAGTCTCGAGCCTAGCACCATTGGTAACATCGACTACAGCTACTTTCTCATATTCATATATACCCGAGGCTTCCATTAGAGCCTCATCGATAGTGATACTCCCGATGTAGTTAAGGTTGGCTTCCGTTACGGTGGCTCTGTGTATCTTAGACTTCAATACATTGATTTGCATATACTTTTGTTTTTTTTTTATAAAGTGATAGATGATATTATTCCGAGACTTCGTTTCTTTCACCGTGTTGCTCTACTCTAAGAGGATTAGAGGATATCTGGCTGTATATGTTGCGGTTGTTTACTATGTCTATAGCCAAATATATCGCATTGAGCATTGATTGGTGGCTTGCCATATTTTTACCAGCAAGGTCGTATGCGGTTCCGTGAGCAGGGGAGGTACGTACAAAACGTAGCCCTGCGGTGAAGTTTACCCCACTATCTTGAAATAGAGCTTTGAATGTAGCCAACCCTTGATCGTGGTACATGGCAAGTATTGCATCATACTTAGTGTAAGAGCCTGCTCCCCAGAATCCATCGGCAGACAACGGTCCGGTGCAGACAATGCCGGCACTGTTTGCCTCTGATATAGCAGGTACGATAATACGTTCCTCTTCGTCTCCTATGAGTCCGTTGTCCGAAGAGTGTGGGTTGAGTGCCAAGACAGCTATTCGGGGACAAGTGATACAAAAATCTTGTATAAGCGAACGATGCAACATTTTTAACTTACTTACTATCAACTCTTTCGATAGCTCGCTGCTTACCTTTTTTATAGGCGTATGGTTGGTAGCCAGAGCTACTCTGACGTTGTCGGAAGTAAGCATCATTATAGAATGCTCTCCTGCTATCTTTTCGAGATATTCGGTGTGTCCGGGGAAATGGAATTTATCGGACTGTATGGTACTCTTATTGATAGGGGCAGTTACAAGAGCATCGATACTACCTGCTGCCAAGTCGTTGGAGGCGGCATTGAGAGCATCGAGAGCCAATGCTCCGGCTTCGAGCGACTGCTTGCCCGTCTCTATCTTTATATCCTCTCCACAACAGTTTATTATATAAGCCTTGCCCTGATGAGCAGCTGCAGGAGAGTCGATAGGGACAACATGTGTATTGCCGATATCGAACATTTTTTTGTAGAAAGCAAACACCTTTGGCGACCCGTAGACAATAGGAGTACACATCTCCAATAGCTGAGGTTCGCTGAGAGTTTTTATAATGATTTCGTAACTGATACCATTGATATCTCCGTGTGTGATACCTATTTTAAGTCTTTTATTCATTGATGTTTATCTATATAACGATATGAGACTATTTTCGAAGTGCAAAGATATAACTTTTTGTTTGTAAAAAGAAAGTACAGACTCTCAGATAAGAGCCTATACCTTCTTTCTTTATAATGATTGATTTACTTATTTGCTTAATACTCTCATAGGAGCAGGTGAAGCGGCTGAGGGCTTCAAGCTACCTGTATACACAAATTTTATATTATGACCAAAATAAGATTTCCCTATAAATGAGATGTCTCCCTCTGTCTTAGTAGGTGGATTAGAGGCAGTAACAGTAACATTTCCACTTGCAATATGAAGTATCTTATTAAAATATTCCTTAGTTCCTTCTTTCTTTGTATTGAATAAGCAAGAACCGTCGACCATGATACCTAATTTTGTTTCTTTATTCGTAATACCGTTAGAGGTAAGGAAGGTATTCGCCGTTAGACTTCTACCTACAGTATAATTACCTTCTTCTACGACAGAAGCATCTTTCTTGGTATATAATACAAAGTGTGCCATAAGCTTATCGCCAGAGATAGTTTCCTCTTTAGTAACAAGATACATTGCCTTTACTTTATCTTCTATAATCTCAGACTCTAATTTCTTATTACCACTAACACTTAGATTTGCGTACTTATCCTGAGGTACAAGCGAGAAGTCTTCGTTCTTAAATTTTCCGATATTTGTATAAGTAGCATTATCTACAGATATTGTGTACTTTATGCCTTTGGTATCTGTAGCTTTGAAAGTTACTTTACCGCCATCGCCTACTATCAGTTGAGCATCGTCTTTGAATCCGATTCCCTTTTCCTTCATTTTACCGTCTAATTCTACATCATACACGTCTGAAAATATTCGGTTTCCATGATTTAACATGAGACCATTTTCTTTCGTATAAGTGTTATTTGCCGGTCTGAATCCTACATTTGTCGTAGCTTCTTTTACAGCTAATATTACACTGATAGCCTTACCCTTTTTCAATATACTTTTTCCTTTCAATACACCCTCTTCTACAAAAGAAATTTCGTACATTGACATTTGTTGACCATGCATATTTCGATACTCTAAAAATCCCGCATAGAGAAATTCGTACTTAACATTTTCTTCCTTCGTAGTATCGGGATTTGGTTGGGGAGGTTCGGACCTGTTGTTTTTACAAGAAGCAAAACCAATCACTAACACTGCTACCAATAGCAGACTAAAATTAAATACTCTCTTCATATAAAAAACTGATTTAAAAATTAAACTTACAAAATTATACTATTTCAATTGAATATTGTTATTTCATATCAATTAAAAATTCCATCTGAGACCTCCCGTAACACCAATATTAATAGGATTTTGAGTAATTCTACTCTCAGGCTGCGGGTATTTTTTACTAAAAATAAACCACGAGAATTCGGGGTCCAAGTAAAATTCAAGACTACGTACTATCTTCACTCCTACACCTCCACCAACAGCAAAAGAGGTAGCAAATCCGTCGATACTCTCAGTAAAGTTACTTTCGTAGCTCGATGTCACATAATTAACATGTCTTGTAACTTTCGATATACCTTTTTCCAAAGTAGCAGAGGCGGACAGATAGGCTCTGAAAATACCTTTTTCTACAAACTGATAAGATAATCCAAGCGGAATGCCGATATAATGCAGATTCTGCTCATCTGCCGATATCGCTTTACTTGTCTCTCTATCTATAGTAGTCGACACAGAATACAAATATGTGTACCTCAGTCCCGTACTGAAATACAGCCTATTCCGTATTACGGGAATACCAATACTCATTCCTATCGATACGGGGATATTGTGTCGGGTCTGTACATCGTACGGACTTGTTATAGACATTATTCCATTTGTAGACACAAGGTCGTTGTTACTTGTACGGATACCACTATTGCCCGATAAAGGCGATACCGAAGTATGTATATCTGCATAGTAGTCTCTTGTAAGAGAGTTGCGGTCTTTGAGTTGCTGCCGCTGCTTGCGTATATTGTCTTTGGGTATTGTCTGCTGTCGATATTCTTGCCTATATTCATCGAGCGACTTATCGGTATCGTGTTGTTGTATTGTTTTATGTTTTTTAGGAGTAGAGTCTGCCTTACGACTATCTGTATTAGTATCTTGAATATTAGCTTCCGATGGTAATTCTTGTATATCTATGCTTAGATTGCTATTGCTTCGGGTACCATCGAGAAAAGAGTTTGTATTTCTTTTTTTACCGGAAGAGATAGCCCTACTATTTGTTTCTGAAGCTCTTGGTGTATCGTATACTTTACTATTGCGCTCATAAATTTCATTTACGGCAATAGGTGAATTATTATAGTTGACAGACGCTTGCTCATTTTCCTCACTGTAAACATCTGTTTTACTGTCGGATACCACTTGGGCAGTAAATTGTTGACTATTGCCTTTTGAGCTATCGTTATAAAGCATAAACAACGAACCGAATCCAAGCAATAGGACAACAGAAGCCGCTGATACATAATACCATATAGGTATAGCACGGCGTTTCTTGGTTGGTATCTTTGCCAATAGTACGTCCCAATCGTTTTGCGGAAGGTCTACTTCCAATTGATTGAGTTGGTTTGCTATATTATCGTCGAATATTTTTTTCATTAGAAATAATATTTACTTGATAGTAATCGCCTATCGTTCTACTTGTTATATAATCTTTGTTCTTTAGTTTTCAAAATCTTGCGGAGCTTTTCTTTAGCTCTGCAGTGTTGCGACCTTACCGCTTCACTAGTCATATTCAACTCGTTACAAATCTCTTTTATAGAATATCCATCGAGATTGAACATATTGAATATAGTTCTTGCCACTTCGGGCAGCTGTTTTATAGCCTCGAATATATCGTCGATACTTATATCGCTATATATTTCCCAATCGTCGTCGCTTTGGTCGAGCAAATATTCTACTTTATCTATATCTATATTTTCGACTCTCTTCCTTATGTGATCGAGCGAAATATTCACAAAAATCCTCCTAAGCCATCCCTCGAAACTCCCTGTACCACTGTAATCTCCTATATGACCGAATACCTTTATAAATCCGTCGTGCATCAGGTCGCGTGCAGTCTCGTAATCGTCGGTATATCGCAGACACACTGCTGTCATTCGCTTTGCATAAAGTTCATAAAGGCGTCTTTGACTATCTTCTTTACCTTCTTTACAACCCTCTATGATACCATCTAATCTTACCGTATCGACCGAAAGCATTAATCTTCGTTTACTTCTATATTAGGACCAACGTTCTACAAAATGTTGCACACATCAATCACTGTTTAACCTTATTTAACTGTTTGTCGCTTTCTAAATATCCGTATATCAATCTTGCAGTATTTTTAGAGGCAGATTCTTTTCCAAGACGCTGTGTTACTGTCTGATACCCTTCCTTGATTTCCTGATATCTTTTTGGAGAAAATACTATTTTGTTGAGTTCGATATATAGTTGCCTTTCTGTAAATTTCGGTGTAATAAGCTCAGTTACTACTTCTTTGCCAGCTATGAGGTTTACCAACGACACGAAAGGTATCTTTATAAAAATCTTTCTGAGCAACGGCACGAAAAGCCCCCCTATCACATGATATACAACTACTTGAGGAGTGCCTATTATTGCCGTTTCGAGCGTTGCCGTACCCGAATTTACTATTGCGGCTTGAGCTTTTCGAAGTACGTTGTATGTATCGCCGTATACTACATCGGTGTTTCCTCTCAATATTCGGGTATAGATACTGTGGTCGATATTAGGGGCAGCCGCCACAACGAACTTATACTGAGGAAAATATCCCGTCATACGAGCCATTATAGGCAAACATTTAAGCACTTCTTGTCGGCGGCTACCACACAATAAGGCGATAGTCGTCGACTTATCCGTCTCGGAGGGAATGGCATTGTTGTTTAGAAAATTATCGATAGCCTCAGCCGTAGGATTGCCCACATATTCGACATTGTAGCCGAGTTTACCGAAATATTCGGTCTCGAACGGAAATATGGTAAACATACGGTCGACATAGCGTTTGATACTCTTGATACGGTACTCTTTCCACGCCCAAAGTTTAGGTGCTATATAATAATATACAGGGATATCTAAGTTGTTTTTTACATATTTTGCCACCTTCAGATTGAATCCGGGGTAGTCTATAAGTATTACAGCATCGGGCGAAAAGTCTTTTATAGCTTTGGTGCAGAGGTCGAAATTCTTGGCAATCTTATGTAAATTCAATATCACATTTACCACACCCATAAAAGCCATATCTCTATAATGCCTTATCATATTGCCTCCCTCGTGCTGCATAAGGTCGCCTCCAAGGAAACAAAACTGTGCCTGAGGGTCTATCGCTCTAAGCTCTCTCATAAGTGCGGCTCCGTGCATATCGCCTGAAGCCTCGCCTGCTATCAAAAAATATTTCATAGTGTGGTCGATTGTAAAGGTTGAAGTGCAAATTTAGATATTTTTTGATGAAAAATGGGTCTTGAAATTTCAAATAAGGCTGAATGTTGTAAACGTACTGTTAAACAAATGTTTGTACGTGTCGTTTGTTGTAAAATCTCGAAAATGCGGATATCTAATGTTTTTCAGCTAGTACTTTGTTGCCGAGATATTACCTTATTCTTGGCAGATAAAGAAATTATCTCCATATAAAGATGTATTTTTTTACGCTATAAATGAGAGAATTACATTGTTTATGTCATTTTATTTTTGTTTTTTTGTAATGTTTGTTTGTCTATATGTAAAATAAACATTACTTTTGCGATGTCTAATTTTTAAATTTATTCTATCATGAAACAGAGTTTTTTATTGTCAAACAGGTTTAAACCTCTTGGATGGGCTGTTTTCGCCATCGGTTTTTTATTATGTATTTTGTGTATGTGTCTGCAAAACACAGACATATTACAAACTAAAGTTTTTGCTCTCTTTTATAATGTCGGTATTTTAGGTACCGGTTTTTGTGGAATCGTAGAGAATAGTGTTCTCGACGAAATCGCTGCCATAATGACAATAGTCGGTGGCGTATTCATTATGTTTTCCAAAGAGAAAAACGAAGATGAGTTTATCGCTTCCCTACGGCTAAATGCACTGTCGTGGGCAGTTTTGACGAATTGTGCGATACTGTTGTTTGCGATCGTTTTTGTATACGATTTCCCTTTCTTCTGGGTACTCGTGGGCAATATGTTTACTATCCCGATAATCTTTATACTTCGGTTTTATTGGTTGTTGCACTGTGTTTCCAAAAATAACGGCGAGTATGACTAACAGTATAAAGGTAGAGCGTGCCCGTAAAAACATCACTCAAGGGCAACTGGCAGATATGACAGGTGTCAGTCGGCAGACTATCAATGCTATAGAGCTCGGCAAATACAACCCCTCGACGGTTCTAGCACTTAAAATGTCGCAGATATTCAATATTACTGTCAACGAGCTTTTTAGCCTCGAAGACAAAGACTAAAACAAGGTATCGCGGAACTCAAAAATCAAAGAGTATCGACAGCAAAGAGTGAAGGGGGAGAGAGTGTGTCTCCGAATACGGTCGGAGCGTCTTTCTCCTCACTTTTTCATAATATAAGAATAAGAACATCTCAAAACACGTCTGTTTTTTTAAGATTAGTCAAGGAAAAACTATCTTTGCACGTAAAAAAGAGTGTAAAACTGGGAGTAGTAAACCTTTCAATGAGTAATTTAGATAAGATTGAAGAAATCGAAATTTATACCTAACTTTTTTGTAAAACAAATTCGTAATCGAAGTATTAACTTTGCAGAAAATAATACACGCAATAAGAATAATATGAAAGTACTTGTAA
>CAJPPQ010000010.1 GCA_905372605.1 Porphyromonadaceae bacterium | reverse complement strand
CGTTGTCCAACATCCTGCGTACAGCTTCTTTGGTCTCTTCGTTGTAGTTGCCGGTTAGCCAGCTTTGGGCTTTGGCTTCGCATTGTTTCAATAATTCGGTATTCATATTATTTATTGGTATTTTTTGTAAAAGAATTTGTGATAGGCAAAGTTAATACTTTTATAGGTAACAGTCAAATAAATGAGTAATGTTTGCCGCCTATTATTCGCTTCATTCTATATATGTGATAAGTATTTGTGATTTTTCTTCGGGGCTAAGTATGACGCTCTCCAACGAAGCGGGCAGCAGTATAGTCTCCCAACTATTTGCTACGGTTTTTCCGCTCGGATGGTTTATATTGAGTTTACCATCCAATACGGATATAAGTACGAAAGAATCTATTGTCGAGAGGTCGAGCTCTTGTACTTTCGACAGACATAGAATCGATATTTTGAAATACGGTGTTTCTACTATTTTCCGAACTTCGTTATCTATGAATAGGGTAGGCGATAGTGTTTTTTGCCAGTTTTCGAAGTCGATGGCTTTCACAGCCTCTTGGGTATGCAGCTCGCGGCGATTACCGTTTTTGTCGCGTCGGTCGAAGTCGTATATTCGATAGGTAATGTCCGACGATTGTTGTATTTCCATTATGGTACAGCCTCGTCCGATGGAGTGTACACACCCGGCAGGAATGTATATATAGTCGCCTTTATTCACTATGTGTTTTTGTAAATACTCTTCGAGAGTATTGTTTTCTACGGCTTTCAAATATTCTTTTTCCGTTATTTTACGGTTGAATCCTGCGTAGACAAATGCCTCCTTGTCGCAGTCGAGAATATACCACATTTCGTTTTTACCGAAAGAATTGTGTCGTTCTTTTGCTATTTCGTCGTTTGGATGAACTTGTATCGAGAGGTCGTCGGCAGCATCTATTACTTTGACCAATAGCGGGAAGTCGTTGCCGTAGCGACGATAGACGTCATTGCCGACAAGGTCGTTGAGATAAACCTCTACAAGTTCCGACAGACTATTGTCTTTTAAGAAACCACTCTTTACTATCGATTCGTTACCCGCTATAGCCGATACGAGCCAACTCTCTCCGATATTGTCGTATTCGTCTGTATTGTAGAGACGTTTTAGTTTCTGTCCGCCCCAAATCTTGGGCATAGGTATCGGTTCGAATTTTAATGGATAGAGCATGTTTTTTATATTTATGAGTGTTTATTTATCGATGTTATTAGCTCGAGACTCTCTTTTATCACCTTAGAACCGAGCACGAAGGCGACTCCCAAATAGAATGATATTGCAGCCAATATCTGTATTAAAAGTATCAGGGTGAGATTATAAATACCGTTTGTAAATATCGAAAGTTCCAATTTTCCTATCAGTAAGGTAATAAACGACATTACAATTGAAATCACTGCATAAGGCAATATGTCTTTTAGGTGTTGTATAGTAGAATATCCGAGTTGTTTACCCACAACTATCATATTTACCGCATAAGAGACGAACATTGCCATACTGAATCCCCATAGCATCTCTTTTATGGTTGTTGAAAAAAATATGAATAGAACGACTGTTAAGAGATTTCTACCGAGTTCGAGTATGAAGTTTAGGTTCGATTTTCCGATTGCATTTAGAGTAGTGAGGCAAAAACTCTGGAACGGCAAAAATACGGCAGCTATGCATAGTATTTGGAAATATGGTATCATATTTACCCATTTATCGGTGAGGACTACGGTGGTAAGATTGTCGATAATACCTATTAGTCCGAGCATTATGGGAAAGATGAGGAACGAGATTACTCTGACGATTTTTCTAAAAAAAGCCAGCTGCTTCGGTTTGTCGTTGTTCAGACTCGATAGAATAGGGTAGGCGACAGACGTTATGGCACCGGCTACTACCATCGATGGGATATCTTGGAATTTACGTGCACGGTCGTAATACCCGAGATCTTCTTTCGAAAATACTTTTGGTATCTTTATATTGTAGATATATTTCACTATTATATTTATAGAGCTCGTAAAGAGGAGAAATATCGAGAATGAGAATATTTTTCTTATCACCGAGAAGTCGGGTTTGCTCGTTGGAGCCCAACGACTCATAACCCAAAGCATTGCTACACGTATTGCTGTGAGGCTCACTATCTGCCATGCTATAGCCCAATACGTGTAACCGACTAAAATCAATATTATGGTTAACACTGCCGAGGCTACTGCCGACACAAGGTTGGCTATGGATATGGCTTTGAATTCCATATTTCGGGTAAGCAATACGTTGGGAATTATTCCAAACGAATTTATGATTATACCCAAAAATACGAATCGCGACAGAGGATTCAGCTGAGGTATATCGAAGTACCCTGCTATATCATTTGAGAATATCCATAATATCAAGTATAACACTATACTTAGGGCAACGTTAAAAAAGAATGTCGCCGAGTATTCGTTTTCTGTGTTTTGTTGGCGTCTGATAAGTGCCGTCGAGAAACCGCTATCGACAAGTACATTACTCAATGCTGTAAATATCGACAAAGCGGCTATAATACCAAAATCGTCTGGAGTAAGCATACGGACAGTAAAAACACCTACGATAAGAGCGAAAACCTGTACTCCAAACTTATCGATACTGCTCCATGCCAGCGACTTCGAAGTTTTCCCCATTGATGAATATAAAAGTATTATTTGTATAAAATATTCGGATACGATAAACCGTCGTTATATTTCCAAGACAAAATTAATATTTTTATTTCAACCAAACCATTTTTACCTCACTTTTCGAGATTTGTCGTAGTGTAATCGAAAATGTATTATCTTTGCACAATGATATCTAAATACGATATAATCGTCATAGGTGCAGGACACGCCGGATGTGAGGCAGCCGTAGCCGCAGCAAATCTTGGTTCGAAGGTATTACTTATAACAATGGATATGAACTCCATCGCTCAGATGAGTTGTAATCCGGCGGTAGGAGGTATAGCTAAAGGACAAATCGTACGTGAGATAGATGCTCTGGGTGGCTATATGGGGATTGTTACCGACGATACTTCGATACAATTTCGTATGCTAAATAGGTCGAAAGGACCGGCTATGTGGAGCCCGCGTGCACAGTCCGACAGATCGAGATATATACAGCGTTGGCGAGAGGTGCTCGACGATTGCGCGAACCTCGATATTTGGCAAGATACGGTAACGAAATTTATGATACAGCACAATACAATCGAGGGAGTGAAGACTCGTTTGAATTGTGAATTTCGTGCCAAATGTGTAATACTTACCGCAGGCACTTTTCTTAATGGATTAATGCATTTTGGAGAGATACAGGTGGCCGGAGGACGTATCTCCGAACCTGCTTCTTACGGACTTACCGAGCAACTAAAATCTATCGGTTTTGTATCCGATAGGATGAAGACGGGAACTCCCGTGCGTATCAACGGAAATTCTATAGATTTCTCGAAACTTATCGAACAACAGGGCGAAGACGATTTTCATCGTTTTTCTTTTTTGAAAAGAGAGAAAAGACGCCTCAAACAGCGGTCTTGCTTTCTGGCACATACAAACGAGACAACTCACGGAATTATTCGTAGGCACATAGGTCAATCGCCTATCTACAACGGACAAATAAAAAGTATAGGTCCGAGATATTGCCCGAGTATAGAGACCAAAATAACTACTTTTGCCGACAAAATCTCGCATCAGCTTTTTGTCGAGCCCGAAGGGGAAAACACACAGGAGTATTATCTCAACGGGTTTTCGTCTTCTCTACCGATAGAAGTCCAGCTCGAGGCTTTGCGTACGATCGAGGGATTGGAGAATGTTAGAATTTATCGTGCCGGCTATGCTATAGAGTACGACTATTTCGATCCCGTACAATTGAAAAATACGTTAGAGACAAAGCATATAAAAAACCTTTTTTTTGCCGGACAGATCAACGGAACTACAGGATACGAGGAAGCTGCCGGTCAAGGTCTTGTTGCAGGTATTAATGCACATATTAATTGTTTTGGAGGGACGGAATTTGTGCTCCATAGAGACGAGGCGTATATCGGAGTTCTCATCGACGACCTTACGACAAAGGGAGTCGACGAACCGTATCGGATGTTTACTTCGCGTTCGGAATTTCGCATACTCCTACGTCAAGACAGTGCCGACATACGTTTGACTCCAAAGGCATTCGAACTTGGACTTGCTTCCAACGAACGCAAGCAGTTGCTCGACAAAAAAAACGAAAATATTTCTGCTATTATCTCTTGGCTGAAACAAAATAAAGTGTTGCCTTCGGAGATTAATTGCTTTTTGGATAGTGTAGGCTCATCGAATATTACTCAAAAAACAAGTCTGTACGATTTGCTTTTGCGCCCGAATATCGATATTGTTTCTTTATCGAAAACGTTTAGTGGCCTACGTGAGTTTGTAGGTGATAAGATAGACCAAAGTAGAAAAGAAGAGATAATAGAAGAAGCGGAGGTGCAGATAAAATACGGCGGGTATATCGAGCGAGAGAGGCTTATCGCCGATAAAACGAGCCGGCTCGAGTACGTCAATATTCCGTCGGACATAAACTACGACGAGCTACAGTCTCTGTCGACCGAAGCAAAGCAGAAGTTAAAAAAGCATTTGCCGAAAACGATAGGGCAAGCTTCTCGTATTTCGGGAGTTTCTCCAAGTGATATAAACGCTCTGATTGTATTGGTTGGTAGATGAACTCGTGTGGAGAAGAAAAAAAGTTTCACGTGGAACAAAATGTAGTGCTGTTGTAAAAAAAAAGTTCCATGAGGAACATTTTGGTTGTAAATATATTTTTAAATAGAGATATGAATATAGAAGAAGTAAAAAAACAGATTAGAGATGTGTATGACTTCCCTGAAAAGGGAATAGTTTTCAAAGATCTTACTACGGCATTCAAAGATGCTGCTTGTATGAGTTTTTTCGAGAATGAAATGTATCGGCTTTACAAAGATAAAGGCATCACTAAGGTAATAGGAATAGAGAGCCGCGGTTTTATAATGGCACCTATTCTGGGTAATAAATTGGGAGTCGGTTTTGTGCCGATACGTAAGAAAGGTAAACTGCCCGCCGAAACCTACGAAGTCAGCTATGGTAAAGAGTATGGCAAAGATGTGATACAGATACATAAAGATTCGCTCTGTGCCGACGATATAGTACTTATACACGACGACCTTTTGGCTACGGGTGGTACTATGAAGGCAGCTTGTGATTTGGTGAAAATCTTTGGTGTGAAGAAAATCTATGTCAACTTTTTAGTAGAACTCGATTTTCTAAAAGGTATAGAGGTATTCGATAAGGATATTGATGTGACTTCTCTGATACACTATTAAAAGGAAATATGTAGAGTGGGGGAGATGGAAGTGAAGCAAGCTAGTCTTTTGCCCTTTTCTCCGTTTTATAATGATGCCTTTTGAAATAGACAAGTACGATTCCTGATATTATAAGGGATATAACACCTGTGCATATACCGAAGTTTTCGGTAGGTATCTCTATTATCTTATTGTAAGAGAGGAAAAAAGCCAATACGGCTATCCCGTTGTTTGTGAAATGTGCTATTATAGACGGATATAGCGACCTACTCCATATAGCAATATATCCAAACGATACTCCAAGTATCAATCGAGGAATAAACCCTCCGAATTGCAGGTGTATCGCCGAAAATAATATTGCTGTCAGCCAAACTGCTATGTGATAATTAAACGTTCCGGCAAATATTCTTTGAACGACTCCTCTGAAAAAAAGTTCTTCGCAGATTGCAGCCCCTAATGCTATTACAACTATATTTGCGATAAGCCCCCATATAGTATTTACGGATAGCATCGCCTCTGTGATGTTATTCGCTTGTTGCTCAAGGGCTACCATACGTGTTTCTATATTTCTTAGGAAATAGGGTAGATGTAAAGATTTGTTCCACTGCGAGAGTACATCTATGCACGGTATTATTGTGATTATAAATATTATGGCTATTATTATGCTTTTTATGTCGATGGTATTGGTTAATAATGCTTTTATCGGGTTGCCGGAAAGCCATCGCCACGCCAATATTGCCGGTAGCCCGAAGACGAGTATTTCTTGCAAAAGTTGTGTGATTTTAAGCGATGTATTAGAGTCTAATGGTGTGTTGACGAGTATACTATACAAGATAGCCGATATTACAAATCCTGAAATAGACAAAAACGATAGTAGTAATAGTTGATAAACAATACTCTTCTTCATGATCGATAATTTTCTTCAAAGGTACTATTTTTTTGATGATTCGGAATAAATATGTAATTTTGTCGTGTTTTATACAGTAATTAAATAATTATTCTCCAAGTAGATGGATATTAATCAAATACAATCTATCAAACAAAGATTCAATATTATATGCAATTGTTCGTCGCTCAATAGAGCTATCGATGTGGCAGTACAAGTGGCTAATACAGAATTGTCGGTACTTATAACAGGAGAGAGTGGGGTAGGTAAGGAGTTTTTTCCGCAAATAATACACCAATTTTCTCATCGCAAACATAATCCGTATATTGCTGTAAACTGCGGAGCTATCCCTGAGGGTACTATAGATTCGGAGCTTTTTGGACACGAAAAGGGTTCTTTTACCTCTGCTACATCAGATAGAAAAGGGTATTTCGAGGTAGCCGACAAAGGAACTATTTTT
This sequence comes from Porphyromonadaceae bacterium, assembly GCA_905372605.1. Lineage (GTDB taxonomy): Bacteria > Bacteroidota > Bacteroidia > Bacteroidales > Paludibacteraceae > F0058. Next base: position 11,199 of record CAJPPQ010000010.1, on the reverse strand, counting down.
CTCGACGAAGTCGGTGAGCTCCCTCTTCAGACACAGGTACGTCTGCTTCGTGTGCTCGAAGCCGGTGAGTTTATGAGAGTTGGTTCGTCGAAAGTGCAAAAGACCGATGTTCGTGTAGTGGCTGCTACCAATATAGATGTTCCGTTGGCTATCAGTCAAGGACGTTTTCGCGAAGATTTATATTATAGACTAAATGCTGTACCTATCCATATACCGCCATTACGTGAGAGAAAAGAAGATATAACTCTTCTTTTCAGGAAGTTTGCTGCAGATTTTGCCGAAAAATATAAAATGCCACCGATACGGCTTACCGAAGAGGCTCAAGAAGTACTTACCCAATATTATTGGAAGGGCAATATACGGCAGCTCAAGAATATAACCGAGCAAATATCTGTAATAGAGCAGAATCGAGAAATTGGAGCGGATGTGCTTAAGAAATATCTCCCCGACGACAGCAATCAGAATCTCTTGCCGATACTGGCAAACGACCGTAATCTATTTGATACCAAAAACTTCAGTAACGAACGTGAAATATTGTATCAAGTGCTTTTTGATATGAAAAAGGATATTACCGACCTCAAAGCTGTGGTAAACAACCTTATGGCGGGTAGAGTAGATGTACCATCGTACGATGATATTGTCGCACAGCCGATAATACCTCACCGCAAAGAACAAGAGGTAGATACCGTAATCGATATTGTTCCCAATACCAAACATTCGCTAAAGAAGATATCTCCAATTACGGAAGATAGCCAAATCGAGGATACTGAAGAATATACGGAAGAGTCGCTATCCATATCAGATGCCGAAAAAGATACTATCGTCAAGGCTCTTACTCGCCACAAAGGAAAACGTAAGTATGCTGCCCAAGACTTAAGGATTTCCGAACGAACGCTTTATCGTAAGATTAAAGAGTATGGACTCGAAGACAAGAAGTTTAAATAAAGAGTTGTAAAGATATGGTATTCACCGATAAAAAAATGAATGTGAGATATTTGTGGTTATTTGTTGTTGCCTTTTTAAGCTATTTTGCCATTGAATCTTGTGGGGTATCGTACAAATTTACCAACGCCAAACTCGATTATTCTATTTATAAGACTATCGCTATCGGCGATTTTCCTAATCGTGCTCCTTTAGTGTACCCTCCTTTATACCAACAGTTTAATGATAAGCTAAAAGACTCTTATTCTCGTCAGACCCGATTGCGTATCGTACCCCAAAACGGTGATTATAATGTAGAAGGAGCCATAGTGGGATATTCTCTACAACAACTTGCAGTGGGAGCCGATGGGCTTGCGGCAAAGACGAGTCTGGTGATGAACGTACAGGTTCGATTTAGTAATAGAAAGAATCCTCAAGAAGATTTTGAGCGTACTTTTACAGCACAGAAAGAGTTTCCGTCGACGACTTCGTTCGAGAATGTGCAAGGGCAGCTTGTATCCGAAATGGTCGATGAGATTGTAGACCAAATATTTAATGCTACCGTAGCTTCTTGGTAATAAGATGATTCGTGTTTCGGAACTTAGAGATATCCTTTTAAATAAGAGCGATAATATCGACCTTTTTACTTTGGAGCAAATCGTAGATCAATATCCGTATTTCGAGATGGCGAGGCTGATATATCTTAAGAGGCTTAAACAGGTAGATAATGAAATATTTATAAATAAACTCAGAGCTTCGGCAGCATATTTTTCGAATCGTAAATTTGCATACTTTTTTGTAAATGGTATTGGAGGTAAGTCGGCTTCGGCGGAAATTTACGATACGGCGGTAATATCTACCGACTATTTTGCTCTAAAAAACTCGAATGTCTCGTCGGATTCGCTTCGGGAACTTGCCCGTAGGCTCAAAAAATCGCGTATCGAAAGACTTCGACAGCAGAGCGAAGAGGCTATTACAGAGGCGGATGACGATGAAATTCGAGTTAAAAAGCTGATATTGGATAAGCGTTATGTGGAGGCACTTAGGATATTGAAAAAAATAAATTTGAATAATTCGATAAAAAATACTTACTTTGCACTTCAGATAAAGTATTTGGAGACTATTCTTGATTCTACGAAGTAAAGAAGTGTTTACTAATTTGTTGTGTGTTTAGATAATAGATTTACAAACTTATATACTCAAAAATTCTTTTATTAAAAATGATTCAATTTCTGACTATACTTATTGTTATATCGGCGATTATACTCACTTTTGTCGTATTGATTCAGAATTCGAAGGGGGGAGGTCTGGCTGCAGGTTTCTCTTCTGCCAATCAAGTATTTGGCGTGAAGAAGACGACCGACCGTATCGAAAAACTTACTTGGACTCTTATTGCTATCATTGTAGTTTTAAGTATTTTCTCGGCTCGTATGATTTCGAGTAGAGCAAGTACAAGCAATACTACTTCGCAGGTCGATATCGAACAAGCTCAGACACAGCAGCAGGCTACTACTCCGGTAGAATCTCAACAGCCCCAGCAGACTGCACCGGAAGAGCAGCCGATACAACCGGCTAATTGATACGTGTGAGGTTATAACGTTAATTTAATATCGTTATAACGGTAAATATGGTTTAAAAGGTATGCTTATAACGAGTAGGCATATAGATTGTGTTAAAAAAGTATGTTGCTGTGACGATATGTATATTGGTACCTATGAAAAATTATACCTTTATAGCCTGTATCGTATACGGTTGTAAGAATAATGAGATTTTCTCTCTTTTCCGAAAGAGAGATAGTCTTTTGTAAAGACGATAATTAGAAAAATAGTAATAAAAAAAATTTTATTTATGCGAAAGTATTCTTTTTTATTAGTGGCGCTGCTCTTCTTCATCGGAGGAGTAACTGCCGTATTTGGACAAGGACGCTCTATTTCGGGTAAAGTATTAGACAGCGAGTCGGGAACTCCTATTGTAGGAGCGTCTGTAGAGGTTGTCGATGCACAGACCGGTACGTCCACAGATGAAAATGGTAACTTTACAGTAACAATGCCCGAGGGTCATACAAAGCTGAAGATAGAGAACACCAGCTACAAGACTCAGATTGTTGTTGCTCGTGATGGTATGGTTATCCGCTTGGTTACTGAAAGCGAAGTGCTTACAGAAGCAGAAGTTGAAGTAGCTATGGGTACCAAAAAGGGTAAAGGTTATGTGGGTTCTGCTCAGACAGTAACACAAGAAGTAATCGAAAAGAAAAGCCCTTCGGATATTACGAAAGCTCTTAGCGGAGAAGTTGCCGGTATGCAGGTAGTAACCTCTACCGGTCAGCCCGGACAGACATCTTCGGTACGAATTAGGGGCGTAGGGTCTCTCAATGCCGGAGGTGGAGCCTTGTATGTAGTCGACGGTATACCTTATGGTAACGATATCTCTTCTATCGACCCTGCCGATATTGTATCTACTACCGTGCTCAAAGATGCTACCGCTACGTCGATGTACGGTTCGAGAGGTGCCGATGGTGTAATACTTATTACTACTAAAAAAGGTACTGCTGGCTCCGAAGGTAAAATCGAAGTAGATCTTACGGCAGGGGCAAACTTCAGATATTTGCCTATGCACGATGTGATCACCGATCCCAAGCAATATATGGAGTTATCGTGGGACGGTCTTTTCAACTTCTGGAAAGGACTGGCAAGAGGATCGAGTATAACAGACGAACAGTTGATAAACAGTTATGTAAATCCTAAGTTGTGGGACTCTTCGCAAGGGGGTATGGTTCCTCAATACAACCTATGGAATATTCCAAATATCATAAACAACGATGGGACGTTCAACGACGAAGCTCAGATGAGATATACTCCCGAAAGCTGGTACGACAATATGTTTCATACCGGTATCAAGTCGGGTGTTGGTGTGAGAATATCGGGAGGTTCGGATAAGACTACATATTACACTTCGGCAAACTTCTTGAACGACGAAGGTTACTATATACAGTCGAACTTCAGGAGACTTACCACGCTGTCGAATCTCGACTATTCGCCTAAAAAATGGCTTACTGCCAACTTCAAAATGCAGTACTCTTATAGCACGATGAATAATGTGGGTCAGAGTTCGAAAGATGCAAACAACGGATTCTCGTTTGTTAATAGCATACCGCCCATATACCCTGTGTTCCAACACGATGACAATGGAAATGTCGTGAAAGACAAGTATCTCGGGGGCAATGCCTACGACTATGGTCAATACAAAGGTTATGCAAGACCTTTCTATCCGGGAATAAACCCGGCAGGTGCTTTGAGACTCGACAAAAGTTACAGCGTACACCATAACCTTGCCGTTTCGAACCTTTTGAAGTTCGAATTTGTAAAGGACCTTGTATTCACGGTTACTAACGGATATAGTTTATACTTAGGAGCTTTGTCGGAACTTACTAATATGTATTACGGTGACGGCAAAGGAGTAGGCCATATAATATATGTGAATCGTAACTATATAGACTTCAATACTCGTCAGCAACTGACCTACAAGAAGACTTTCAAGGATATTCACAATTTCGATATTATGCTCGGTCACGACTTTAGAAATCAAGAGCAAGGAACTGTTCAAGCAGCTAAATCGGATATGCTTAAAGCCGGCGACTTACAATTGTCGAACGCAGTAAGGACTGTAGCCACTGCCGGATCGAAGACAGACTATCGTTCCGAAAACTATATGGGAGAATTGCGTTACAACTTCGACGAAAAATACTTTGCTATCATCAATGGTTCGGTATTCGGTTCTTCTTACTTCGCCCCCGGACACCAGTACGGTACTTTTGCTTCTGCCGGTGCTTCGTGGAACATCCATAAAGAAACATTTATGGCCGATGTGAAAAAATGGTTGAGCAACCTTAAGGTAAAAGCAAGTTTCGGTACTTCGGGTAACGATAATATCGGTAACTACAACTATCTTGACCTATATTCGATGTCGAACTTCAATGGTCTTCCGGCCGTGTTGTGGAACGCTATTGCCGAAAGATCGCTTACTTGGGAAACGTCGTATAAGTTCAATGCCGGAGTAGAATTTGAAATAAAGAAGGGCAGACTCTACGGAGAGTTTGAGGTGTACAACAACTATGTAGTAAATAGCCTCGATACAAGAGAAATAGCTCCTTCGATCGGATATACTTCTGTGCCTATCAACGATGGTAAATATAGAAGTTTCGGAGCCGAATTGTTGCTGAAAGCACAAGTTATAAAATCGAGAAACTTCGACCTCAATTTCCGTCTTACCGCAGCTCACTATGATGCCGTATTCGTAGAATTACCAAAAGAAAGAATCAACGGTAAATGGTTGGAAATGATTATGAACGGCTCATATGCCAAGGGAGTATCTCGCGGAGCAATATATACCAAGAAATACGAAGGTGTAGACCCCGAAACAGGCTGGGGACGTTGGGCTGCATATAAAAATGAAAACGGTACAGGCACGGATACAAGTTATATACTGGAACCGTATAAATATCTGAGACAAAGGGCGGTAGATAATAATGGAAAAGTGGTTGACCTTCACAAAAACGCTACTCTTACTCCATTCATGACTAACGACTACCGTAAAGCAGCATACGAATATGCCGAAGGTAAATCCAGATATCCCGATATATATGGAGGTTTCGGTATCGATGTATCTACTTACGGATTCGATATATCTATGGCATTCAACTACATAATAGGCGGATACAACTACGATGCCATTTATGCTTCTTTGATGTCTGACCGTTCTATGGGATCAAACAACTACCACGTCGATATGTTGCGGAGTTGGAGTCGTTTCAGACCCGAAGAAAATAGTACTACCAACGTACCGCTACTATTGGCAGGACTCTATGACCAAATAGATGCCAATAAAGTTTATTATGCCGATTGGACGGGTAATGGTTCTACAAGGTTCCTTACTTCGAACACAGGTTTGCAACTTAGCTCGGTACGTATTGCTTACAACTTCCCCAAAAAGATGTTGGAAAAGATACAAATCAAGAGTATGTCGGTATGGATTATGGGCGACAACCTTATGGTACTATCGGCTCGTAGAGGGTACAATCCGTTTACATATATGACTGGTGGAAATAGCTCGTCGCAGTATGCTCCGCTATCGACTATTGTGGGTGGTCTCAAATTTTCTTTCTAACATTTTAGTTATTAATTACTTAAAAGAAAAAATAGATTTATATGAAAAAAATATTTTTTGTATTGACGATACTTACTGCTATAGCATTTAGTAGCTGTGCCAATTTGTTGGTATCCAATCCTAGTGGAAGCACTGTTTCCGAAGAGCAACTGCAGAAAAGTATCAGAGAGCTCGACGCTCGTGTAAATGGTCTGTATTATGCAATGAACGCACTTACAACATATTTGGGTGCACAGAAATATATTGATGTATATACCGATGTATTGGCTTCTGACGTGGCTATTCCGTCTCCAACCTGGGGCTTTTTCTATGCTGCCGAGCAGGGTAGAGGCGCAGACGAAACAGCCGGTTTCAATGGTTTGATATGGCAATACAGCTATATACTGATAAGGAATGCCAATCTTCTTATCGCAAGATGCGATACTATTCTTAACACTCCCGGTGGTCTCGACGAAGAAGATACGAATACCGCAAACAGAGCTCTTGCTCATGCGTATGGGATGAGAGGTTATGCATATTATATGCTCACTAATTTCTATACCGATGCCGCTAAGCTTGATGCCAATATTCTGCCTTATTACAACGAAGAAAACTATAAGGAAGTACAGCGTCTGTCGAGCTATAAGTATATTATACCTTTGGCAATATCCGACTTGGAAAGAGCTATAGATATGCTTAAAGAGTACCAACCTAAGGTTGCAAACCAGAAGTCGTATATGAATGCAGATATAGCAAAGATGATTTTGGCATATCTACGTATGAATAAGGCAATTATTTTCGACCCATCGGATAGAACCAACGATATTGGAGAAGCTTTGCGACTTGTAAAAGAGGTAATAGGAACGGGCGAATATCCAATATTGCCATACAAAGAGGTGCTCACTAACGGATTCAATACGGTCGTTAAATCACAAAACTGGATCTGGGCAGTAGACGTAGCTACAGAGACTTCGCGTCAGATCAATTCTTTCTGGTCGATTGCAGACATATACACTTACGGATATGCTGCAGCAGGAGAGTATTTCGCTATCGATGCCAACTTGTACAATAGCTTCGATACAAAACTTTCGGCTACCGATATCAGAAAGAAGTGGTGGAACCACTCTGCCAACAATAATGTAGAAGCAGGATTTGCTCTTGCTCCCGTAAATAAGTTTTTCGACCCCAACAGAAAGGTAAATGCCGATAAGGCTTGGCTCAATGACCTCGTATATATGAGAATCGAAGAGGCTTATCTCTTGGCAGCGGAAGCATCGTTTGCTCTGGGCGACGAGACAAATGCCAAGGCATATATCAAGACTCTGGTAGCAAATAGAGATACCGACCCGGCTACTATGACCAAGATAGATGGTATGAGCGGAACAACCCTGAAAGAGTATATCGCTTCCAACTGGCGTATAGAGATGTGGCTCGAAGGTAAAAACTATATGGCTATGAGACGTTTCGGATGGTCGCATACGAGAGCTAAAAACCACTCGGCACGTAAGGATAGACCGATAAGTGCTGCCGACCTTGGGGCATTTTCTACTCCGTATAGTGAGAGACAGACCAACCCTTATATAGATACTCCGGTAGAGTAGACGACTGTATAAGAGTAAATAAAGATACTTAGTAGATAGAGGGTACTTATTGCAGATAAGTACTCTCTTTTTTGTTGCTATATTTTTTATTGTATAGAAAAAAATATTGGTTTGGTTTCGAAAAAAAATATCTAACTTTGCAAAACGCATATATAGCGATACTATTTGAAGAACATTAGAGGTAAAAACTTAAAAAATTTTTTATATATGAGAAAGAGAATATATTTATTAGGATTGCTATTGGTTCTATCTGTCAGTTCTTTTGCTATGCCTGCCTATCCGTTTCCTATCAAGGTAAAACAACCCGATGGCAGCGAATTGACTATAAGAATCTATGGCGACGAGTGGTTTCACTATACGACCACAGACGACGGCTATCTCCTACAGCAACAACCAAATGGAGTGTACGAGTATGCTAAGTTTGAAAACAACATCATAAAGTCTACCGGCGTAATGGCTCGCTCCCAAAGAGACGACGAAGAGAGAGCTTTTGTAAAACAGCTGAGAAGGAACCCTATATCACGCGATATGGAGCTATCGATGAGGCAGCTTGTAAAACAAGAGATGGGGCACCAAGGTCACCAGCGAGTACCTCTATTCGGACAGAAAAAAGGACTCGTGATTTTGGTGGAATTTCAGAATCTGCAGTTCCGTTCGGCTACCGCCAAGCAAGACTTTACCAACCTACTCAATCAGCAAGGCTATAGTGTCAATGGCGCTACGGGGTGTGCAAACGAGTACTTCAAGGCTTGTACCGACAACCAGCTCGACCCGATATTCGATGTTCACGGTCCTTATAAGTTAAGTCAGGGCTATGAGCATTACGGACAGAATACCGGTGGCGGTATGGCAGGTAGAGGAACCGATAAAAATGTCAGAGAAATGGTAATAGAGGCAGTAAATGCAGTAGTAGCCGATGGAGTAGATTTATCTCCCTACGATACCGATAACGACGGTAAGGTCGATATGGTATTCGTATACTATGCAGGACCTAACGAGGCCGAAGGAGGTGGAGCCAATACTATCTGGCCTCATAAATTCAATGTTTATCCTAACGTTACTATTGGAGGTAAAGTGATAGATGTATATGCTTGTACATCCGAGATAAACGGCTATGGTACAATGTGCGGTATAGGTACGTTCTGCCACGAGTTTGGGCATGTACTAGGGTTGCCCGACTATTATAACACAGAAAACGGACATTTATTCACTATCGGTGAATGGGATATAATGACTTCGGGCGGATACAACAACCGAGGTAATACACCGCCGACGTGGTTGGCTCACGAAAGATTTTTCCTCACATATCTACATCCTACGTTGTTGAACTCCGAAGGCGAAAAGGTACTTGAGCCGATTGAGACATCCAATAAGGCGTATCTTATCTCGCCTCCAAACGATATTCACGACTTAAATGGTCCGAATCCGAATCCGAAATTTCACTACCTGCTCGAAAACCGCCAGTTCTTAGGCTGGGACTCTGTGAGAGGAACTACTCGTGATGGACTTGGACTGGGACACGGTCTGTTGATAACAAGGGTAGACTACGACGCTTCGGCTTGGCAACAAAATAAACCAAACAACGACCCGAGCCATTTGCGATTCGACGTAATGGAGGCAGACGGTACCCCCGGATCTTACACAGGAGATACATATCCGGGAACTACCGGTAAAACTTTCTATATACCAAAGAAAGCAGACGGCTCAGACTATCACAATGGAAAGGTATCGAATATACAAGAGATTGCAGCAACGAACGAAATAATATTCTGCTACAAAGACTGTAGTAATTCGGCGAAGATAATATTGGAGACTCGTAAGACGACGTTTAAGACCGTTATCGGCGACGACCCCGATACTGCCAAGATAAGAGTGATAGGCTCCAAACTTACGGGGGATATAAGTGTGTCGTTCAAAGATAAAGACGCTTCGAAATTTCAGATGCGTCGCCCGTCGGACCCCAATTGGTCTGCGACTCTTACGCTCAATAAAGGCATTGTAGGCACCGACTCTGTAAACGAAGTGATAGAGGTTCGCTACAATCCTCAAAAGCCATCGTATAATACGCCTCACAAAGCGTCGTTGCACGCAAGGGTAGGCAATACGGGTACTATGAAAGTGATAGAACTTACGGGTACTTCTACGAAGAAAGTGAAAGTAGTGCCGCCCTTAATGAAAGATTTTTCCTCTATAAAAGACAATGACGTTACAGCCAATTGGCAAGTAGTACCCGATGCAACGGGATACTATCTGTCGGTATATGAAAAGAGTGGCTCTACGACAGAGAAAGAGACTTTTACCAACTTCGGTACTATGCTTACTTCGGGTTGGAAACAGACGTTCTATACCACTCAGCAAAATCCTCTTCCAGGTGAGGCAGATAATATATCCATTAAGTTCTTGACCGACAACGATACTATCTGGTCGCCATACTATCCGCAGCCGCTGACACAGCTCAAGTTCTGGCTTAGGAACTGGAAAGCTACACAAGGAGGTTCGTTGATAGTGGAAGGGCTCAAAGCCGACGATAACACGTGGCAAAATATCTCTACTATACAGATGGAGCGTAGGCTTAGCCAGAAAAATTTCACCTTGTCTGTCGATGTAAATAAAAATATCAAACGTGTACGTATCTACTCCAAAGGACTCGACTCCCACGACGGAGGAGTCATATTCGACAATTACGAGGCAACATTTGCTGCCGATATGGCTGCCCGTAGAGTATGGATATCGGGTACTGCTACCGATTCGACGGTTGTCGAAGGACTGATGGGAGGTACCAAATACTTCGGACGCATACAGGCTACGGACAAAGACGATGACGAACTACTCGAAAATGTAACCGACTTCTCTAACGAAGTGGAATTTACTACTACCGGTAGTTCGTACGTAAATCCCGACCCACGAGCACTCAAACTGCAGATAAACAGTTCGTACAATATCGTGGTGTTCATCAAAGACGAAGACAAAGACAAAGACCTCTTCGTATACACTTCCGACGGACGTCTGATGCAGGTTTACTACAAAGAAAACTATTCGGGTAATAGAGTAGAGATAAAAGGACTCCCACGCAGCGCTTCGTACATAATATCGCTCGGAGGTTCGCGGACTAAGGGCAAATATGCCAAAATATATCTCGGCGGAATAAATGGCAATTAAAAGTTTGGGTTAATAAGTATTGTTAGTTATCCTCTGTCTGTACCAGACAGAGGATATTTTTTATTATTGCTGTTCGATCAAATGATTACTTTACTTTTGGGCATTGTTTGATTCTGTTTTGTTGGGACAAGCAAAATTAAACAAAAGGAGGGCTTACCTTCTTACCAAGAAATCAGCCCTGTTTTTTTATCCAATCCAAAAACTTTATAGGACTGCAATATAAACTTATAGATTATTGTCTGCTATATCGTTTTTTTTTCATAACTTTGCACACTTTTTTTTGCGAAAAATAATTTGTAGATAAATATTAGACAATAAAGGAATTATAAAATAATGGCAAAACAAAATTTAGCTTTTACGAGAAACATCGGTATTA
>CAJPPQ010000009.1 GCA_905372605.1 Porphyromonadaceae bacterium | reverse complement strand
AAAAGAGTGACTCTCTACATTTACTTTGAATATTATCTGTAAGATAGGTATAATGGCAGCAAAAGAGAAGAGATTGAATATGGTACTTAGGAAGTTAAAAATAAACGTAAGCACTACATACCGTTTATATGATGGAATGAAACGTTTGAGAAGTACAAATAAATTTTTCATCTAAAAAAACGATAGTCTGTGTTTTTTTGATATTAGTAGCTTTTAGTTTATTAGTTACCCACTTCAGATAAGAATTTTATTCGGAGTAGTCGCACTTCTTCTCGAGTGTATTCGTTCTCTCCGAGGTGATTGAGGGCAGCATCAATATCGTCTGTTTCGGCATGATTTTTAAAGTAGTCGAAAGCTTCGTCTATCATCTCTTTGTCCATCACTTCGTTAACAAAATAGTCTATATTTATTTTTGTTCCCGAAAATACGATTGCATCTATTTCATCGAGCAATTCCGAAAATTCTATCCCTTTCGATATGGCTAAGTCGTCGAGGTCGACTTTTCGGTCTATAGCCTGAATGATTTCTAATTTTAGCTTCGACTTATTGGCTATGGTTTTGATTCTTAGGTCCTCTGGACGAATAATATCGTTTTCTTTTACATATTTTGCAATAACATCGATAAATTCTTGTCCAAAATTTTTTGCCTTACCTGCACCTACACCAGGTACGTTTTGCAGTTCGTCGAGCGTAATAGGATACGTGGTACACATAGCCTCCAGCGATGGATCTTGGAAGATGGCAAATGGAGGTAAATTAAGTTTTTTTGAATACTTTTTTCTCAAATCTTTCAATATCGAGAATAGTTCGGCATCTAATGCCGACGAGCCGCCACCTTTTGCCACAGCGTCGCTGTCGTCGCTATCGCTGAAGTCTTCTCCTTCGGCTATCATAAGTTTGTGTGGCTTAGCTAAAAAATCTTTTCCTAACTTACTTATTTTAAGTATGCCATAGTTTTCTATTTTCTTCGTAAGATATCCATCTACAATTGCCTGTCTGATAACCGCAGGTAAGAGTTTTATCTCTTTTTCGTCGGTTACCGAACCAAATAGCTCAAGATCTTCGAATCGGTAGGCATCTGTCTCTATATTATCTTTTCCCATAAGTATATCGGTAATTACTTCGGCTTTGAACTTTCCACCCAGAGTAGATACCAATTCCAATACTGCACATAATAAATCTTTTACGTCTATCATATTTTTTGGATGTAAACAGTTATCACAATTACAACAATTATCAACATTATATTCCTCACCAAAGTAGTGAAGTAGCATTTTACGTCTACAAATCGACCCTTCGGCATACGAGGCGGCTTCCAGTAGGAGTTGTTTACCTGTCTCTTGCTCGGCTATCGGCTTGCCTTGCATGAATTTCTCCAGTTTTTGGAGGTCTTTCCTATTGTAAAACAAGATACAATTACCTTCGCCTCCATCTCTACCTGCTCTCCCTGTCTCTTGATAGTAACCTTCGAGGCTTTTGGGTATATCGTTGTGTATCACATAGCGAACGTCGGGCTTATCGATACCCATACCGAATGCGATAGTAGCTACTATCACGTCGCACTTTTCCATAAGGAAAAAGTCTTGATTTTGACTCCTGACGGTAGGGTCTAAGCCTGCGTGATAGGGTAGTGCCGATATACCATTGATACATAACGATTCGGCAAGCTCTTCTACCCGTTTACGACTCAGACAATATACAATACCCGACTTGTTGCCCTGACTTTTGATATATTTTATGATGTCTTTTTCAACATTTTGTGTCTTCGGGCGAACCTCATAATACAAGTTCTCACGATTGAAGGAAGACTTAAATACCGTAGCATCCTTTAAACCAAGAGTTTTCTGTATGTCTTGTTGTACTTTTGGAGTAGCCGTCGCAGTGAGAGCTATTATAGGAGCTTCGCCTATACGATTGATTATATCTCGTATACGTCTGTATTCGGGTCGGAAGTCGTGACCCCATTCCGATATACAATGTGCCTCGTCTATAGCATATAGAGATATTTTTATATTACGTAGAAACTCTACATTTTCCTCTTTTGCAAGTGATTCGGGAGCAACATATAGCAGTTTTGTCTTACCCGAGAGTACATCTGCCTTTACTTCTTCTATTTTTCATTAGAGCTATAAGAGGCGATACGACAATAGCCAAACCGTCGAGCAACTGTGCCGGCAACTGATAGCAAAGCGACTTGCCACCACCAGTAGGCATAAGGACGAAAGTGTCTTTGCCTGCAAGCACGTTGTTTATAATGGCTTCCTGATTGCCTTTGAAGGTATCGAAACCAAACTTCTTTTTTAACTCCTCAGATAAAATCAATTTTAGTATTAATTTTTTTGTTAGTGCCGATGGATTGTAAGGGTATGAAATTTTATACAAATGTACTATTTATTTGTTTCCTGATGGCAAAGTTATGAATAAATTTTTTTCTGCATATAAAAAAGCATTTCGTATTTGCCTCAATTGTGAGAAAAATAACGAATGGTTATGCAAAGTATTTATAGTGCAAAAGTCAGAATTTATACCTAATTTTGCTCAAAAATTTGATTAAGCACAAACCCGCCTAACTTCGAATCACTGATTTAGGCGAAAAAGGCTTTGGGCTTATCTTTTCAAAATCAATAATATACTGTAAATATGAAAGTGGCATTGATACAACAGACTTACTGTGGCGATAGAGACAAAAATATCGCCAAACTTACCGAAAATATCCGTAAATGTGCTGCTGAGGGGGCTGATTTATTGGTGCTTAGTGAACTTCATAATTCACTGTATTTCTGTCAGACTGAAAATGTCGACAATTTCGACCTCGCAGAGCCGATAGACGGGTATTCTGCTCGATATTTCGGTAGTCTGGCACGTGAGTTGAGTGTGGTGATATTGATATCTATCTTCGAGCGACGTGCTAACGGTCTGTATCACAATACTGCCATAGTACTCGAGAAAGATGGTTCTGTAGCAGGTATATATCGCAAGATGCATATCCCCGACGATCCGGCTTTTTACGAAAAATTTTATTTCACGCCGGGCGACCTTGGTTTCGAACCCATCAAAACTTCTGTCGGCAGTCTCGGTGTACTCATCTGTTGGGACCAATGGTATCCCGAGGCTGCCAGAATAATGGCTCTAAACGGGGCAGATATATTGATATATCCCACAGCTATAGGATGGGATACCAAAGATACCTACGAAGAACAGATGCGGCAACTCGAAGCATGGACTGCCGTACAGCGCGGACACGCAGTTGCGAATAATCTGCCTGTAATATCGTGTAACAGAACAGGCTACGAGCTATCGGAAGATGGGCTCAACGGTATAAAATTCTGGGGGCATTCATTCGTATTCGGAGCGCAAGGTGAGGTTATTGCCCAAGCCGACGAAGCCGAATGTAATATAGTTGTAGAAGTGGATATGGCTCGTACCGAACAACTTAGGAGAATATGGCCATTTTTCAGAGACCGCCGTATAGATGCTTTTGCAGAAATTACTAAAAGGTGGGGTAAGTAGCACATTATTAAAATATTGATACTATTATGCAAATACAAGTAGTTAATAAATCTCATCACGAACTGCCGCAGTATGCCACAGAAATGTCTGCCGGACTCGACCTTAGAGCCAATCTGTCGGACCCCGTAATTCTCAAACCATTGCATAGAGCATTGATACCTACCGGACTATATATTGCTCTTCCGCAAGGTTATGAGGCTCAAATACGTCCTCGAAGCGGATTGGCTATAAAACGAGGCATAACAGTACTAAATTCGCCCGGTACGATCGATGCCGATTATCGTGGAGAGATATGTGTGATACTGGTAAATCTCTCTGAGGATGAGTTTGTTGTCGAAGATGGAGAGCGTATCTGTCAGATGGTGATAGCTCGCCACGAACAAGTCGATTGGCAGCCGGTAGAGCAGCTCGACCCGACTGAGCGAGGCGAAGGCGGTTTCGGGCATACGGGAGTAAAGTAATTAAATATTCGAGGTATGAGCAAATCGCTGAATATCAAGGACTGGATTAACGACTTTATATCAATCATATATCCCAATTGTTGTATTTGTTGTGGGAAAAATCTGATAAAAGGCGAAGAGTCTATATGTATGGGCTGTTTGCTGCAACTTCCTAAGACTCACTTTCATCTGCTTCCCGACAATATTCTCGAAAAGAAATTTTGGGGCAAAGCCGATATCGAAAGGGTAAGTTCGTACCTGTATTATTCAAAAAAATCGGCGATACAGACTATACTCGAAAAGCTCAAATACAGCGGACAAAAAGAGATAGGCGTGGTATTAGGCAAATACGCAGCTTCAGACATACTCGACAGCGACTTTGTAAAGTCGGTAGACTTTATCGTGCCTGTGCCCCTCCATAAGAAAAAGTTAGCCAAACGCGGATACAATCAAAGTTTGTGTATAGCGCAGGGAATGTCTGAAATACTGCATATTCCGATATCTGATGGAAATTTGTTTCGTGCGATAGAGAATCCCACTCAGACCAAGAAATCGACCTACGAGCGTTGGGAAAATACGAAAGGAATATTCGACGTAAATGATGGTAGTATATTCGACAACAAACACTTGATGCTCGTAGACGATGTACTTACGACAGGCTCTACTCTGATAGCTTGTGCCGATGCCATAAAAGCCAAAAGCAACGCCAAAATATCCGTGTTTACTATAGCTTGTGCTTAGATATCAGGCAAGTAACAACTTAGTGAGAAGTACATTGATACCAAGTACAAAAACCGATGAGTTTACCACAGCGTTGGTAGATGCCTTACCTACGTCTAATGCTCCGCCGTATGCATAATACCCATAAAAAGCAGATATCGAAGCTATTATAAAACCGAAGAAAAACGATTTTATTATCGAATATGTAAAGTAGTATGGCACAAATGCATACTGAATACCATAGAGGAAGTCGGAGATTGTAATCATATCGGTAAAAAGAGCAACGATACAGCCGCCGGCTAATCCGCAAAAGACACTAAGTGTTACCAACATAGGCATACAAATCATAAGACCTACGATCTTGGGTAAGATAAGGTAATTTGCCGAATTTACTCCCATTATATCAAGAGCATCAATCTGTTCGGTGATTCTCATAGTACCGAGTTCGGAGGCAATATTTGATCCCACTTTACCGGCAAGCAAAAGACTCATAATCGTCGATGAAAACTCAAGTAGCAGAGTATCACGCAATACCAGCCCCGTACTATATCTTGGAAGCATTGGATTTTCGGTATTCATTACGGTTTGCATTGTCATAATCATACCCATAAAAACAGATATAAGCACTATAATACCTACGGTATTGATACCGAGTTTCTCCATTTCTACCGGTAGGCTCCGACTAAATACTCGCCAATTGTCGGGACGTGTAAACGTTTTTTGCATCAGGCGTATATACCTGCCGGTCGTGCTAAGCATTTTCTCTATCATATTTCGCTGAAAAAATAAAAACAGAAACAAAAGTACAAAATTATTTATTGTCGTGAGTGCAACTTTTTATTTAGCCTTTCGTTGCGTTGCATCGTTAAGGCGAATCAACGTATTGATTATAAATCGTATTGAGAGTAACGACAGTAATATTAGTATTGATATCGATATGTAATCGATTGTAAATAAGGTAGCTGAAATTGATAGATATACAAATATCCGACAAAGGAGAAACAAATAATATTATATTACTTTTGCAATATCGAAAAAACAAATATCATATAAGTAAAAGATGAGTCGTAAGAAACAGAATAAGAAAGAGATACTTTATAATAAAATATCCGAAATCTTCCGCAACAATCCCACTAAGTCGTTTAATTACAAGCAAATATCACACGCTATCGGTCTCGAAAAAAAAGAGCATAAGAGCTTGGTCGACAATGCATTGATCGATATGTGCGAACAAAAGATATTGAGGCAGGTAGCTAAGGGGAAATTCGTGGCGAATATAAAGGCGAGCTATATCGTGGGTACAATAGACCGTCAGAGCGTGGCACACAAAACGTATCTGATACCCGACGACGGCAGCGAGCAGGTATTCATTGCCGAGCGTTCGATGAATCGTGCTCTCAACGGCGACCGCGTAAAAGTAATGCTTTATCCTCTGCGTAGGAAAAAAGAGTTGGAAGGCGAGGTAGTGGAGATAATCAAACGTGCACGAGAACAATTTGTCGGTATCATTGATAGTCAACATGGCATTACGATACTCAAAGCCAATAACAAACAGCTGCCAATGAATATCATAATACCTCCCGATAAAACGAAGGGAGCAAAAAACGGACAGAAATGTATCGCTTCGATAACTTATTGGGGCGATAAACACGAAAATCCTATCGGAGAAATAATTGATATACTTGGTGATACGGGCGATAACAATACCGAAATGCACGCTATATTGGCAGAATTTGGTCTGCCATATTCTTATCCGCAAAATCTTGAGGAAGAGGCTAATAAGATACCCGAACAGATAAGCGAAGAAGAGATAAGTCGCCGTATCGACTTCCGCGATACGACCACATTTACTATCGACCCTGTGGATGCTAAGGATTTCGACGATGCCCTATCGCTCAGACAAGTAGAGGAGGGCGTTTGGGAAGTGGGAGTACATATTGCCGATGTAACATATTTCGTAGAGCAGGGTAGCGATATCGATAAAGAAGCCTTTAAAAGAGCTACTTCCGTATATTTGGTAGACCGCACTGTACCTATGCTTCCCGAACACATAAGCAATTTTATTTGTTCGCTACGACCGAACGAGGAAAAACTCACATATTCATGTATATTCAAGTTGAATAACGATGCTGAAGTGCTTGATTATAAGATAGCTCGTACTGTAATTCGCTCTGATAGACGTTTTACTTATGAGGAGGCGCAGGAGATAATAGAGACAGGAAAAGGAGATTTTGCTATGGAGATACTGACTCTTAATGATTTAGCCAAGAAGTTGAGAAATAAACGATTTGCTTCGGGAGCTATCGCTTTCGAACGCTCGGAAGTAAGATTTGAAATCGACGAAAAAGGTAAACCTATAAATGTAATATTCAAAGAATCAAAGGATAGCAATAAGTTGATAGAAGAGTTTATGTTACTTGCCAATCGGTACGTGGCGCAACATATCGGAATGCCTAAGAACAAACAGAAGCCCAAAACATTTGTATATCGTATCCACGATGTACCGAATACTGAGAAGTTGCTCAACTTCGCTACGTTTATCAAAAAGTTTGGTTATAAGATAAAGACCGAAGGTAAAAATACCACCGTATCTGCCTCTATCAATCGTCTTCTCGACTCTATCGAGGGCAAAAAGGAGCAAAATATGATAGAATCGCTCGCCATTCGTTCGATGGCTAAAGCCGTATATTCTACCAACAATATAGGGCATTACGGACTGGCTATGAAGTATTATACTCACTTCACGTCGCCTATTCGCCGCTATCCTGATATGACTGTACACCGCTTGCTTACACGATATGCCGACCCCAAAACCTCGCAAACGATAGACACCACCGACTACGATAGTATTTGCAAGCATTCGTCTGATATGGAGCAACTTGCAGCGCAAGCCGAGCGTGCATCTATCAAATACAAGCAGATAGAGTTTATGGCAGACAAGATAGGTAAGGTATACGACGGTGTAATATCGGGTATAAGTACGTGGGGAATATATGTGGAAATAAAAGAGAATAAATGCGAGGGAATGATATATATACGTGATTTAGAAGACGATATTTATGTCTACGACGAAAAAAATTATTGTATCGTGGGTAGGCGTACCAAGAAGAAATATCAGATTGGCGACGACGTGCGTATCAAAGTAGTGCGAGCCGATTTGGTAAAGAAGTATCTCGATTTCAGTATGGTAAGTTGAGGTATAATTATACTTGACTTACAAATAAATATTACTTACCTTAGCAAGAGATACTTACCTGTTTAGCATAAACTTGATTGATATTCCGGCGTTTATGTTTGTCATTGGGTACGATGTGGTTATAATCGGAGCATTCGATGTGTAGTCGAAGAATAGTCGGAAATTGAGCTTCGACGAAAATACATAATCGGCCATTGCCTTTATAGTCAGGGTTTTGTTGCCGTTGGTGGCTTGTGGCGGTTCGTCGGAGTCTATTTTTCTTAGGAGTGTAGCCATATCTTTGATTGCAAAGTCGATACGTGTAGTAAGGTTGTTTTTTACCTTCTTCACCTTATTACTCTTCAGTTTGAGCATCACGTCGAAGTCTTTGATAACATAGCCGATACCTAATTGCAACTCATTTGAATATATTTCGCCTATTTGCAACGAAGCTATATTGAGCGATATTGTACGTGAGCGATTGTATCGAAGTGTGGTTGTAAGTGAATTTTTAAACGCGACATCGATACCAAGAAACGGAGCAAAGTTTTCGCTAATAGTCACAGCTCCAATATCGTATCCTGCCGATGGTATAGGATTGCCCGAAGTTACGTCTTTTATAAACCCGAAACCTTCATCGTTTTCTATGAAATTGGCAAAAGAGCTGTAAGAGTTTATGTTGTATAGATTCTGGTATGCGTGATTTAACGTTACTTTCTGTAGATTTTTTTCGATAAAATATATCCTCGTAAGCCCGTCGTACGATATATTCCAGTTTGGTAATAGTTCCCATAGAGACGGTATAAGTTTGTTGCTACCTGATAGTTGTCTGTCGGAGTAAGCTGCTAAGAATGCAGGTATCATAGCCTCGATGCTTGTAGGCTTTATTGTGCCGTTCGATGGGTCGAATAGTTGCCCTGCTCGCGGGTCGTTGTCCATAAATCCACCTTGCGGATAACGCGTGTTGTTGTAACTATTTGTGATACGCCTTGCCGCCAAATCTCGGTAGTTGTTGAATATTTCGAAAGAGCGTTCGTTGCCCTGGGTGTTGGATTTAGCCCAGAAAGCTGTACCGATAGATATGTAGGTCATCTGATAGTTGCCGCTAAACTGATGAGGCATACCGGCGTACTGATATTGTATCGAGTTCGAATTGGTGTACATACGCCGTGCATTGAGGTTTATTTTCAGTCCGGCTATTGGCTCTACCAGTGCTTTTATATCGAGGTTCGACGTAAAGTTGATGGTTGCCGGTGTTACGACCGAGTCGTTTGAGAGCATCCAATTATTTGATATTGCCTTTTTGATAAACTGCTCGTTTGGTATGCCGAAAGCGAATTCGAGTCCGGGAGCCATCACGTCGTTGGTCGTTTTCTGCCCGAAGAGTTTCGGCTCTATACCGAAGCCCGAGAGCGACATAGCATTTTGGCTCTGATATGTGATTTGAGCCGAACGTACCATCATCAAAAATCTGGCAGTGAAGGCTACTATATCTTTTGGCGATATTTTCTTGACACTATTGGGGTCTACCGTGGTAATAGTGAATGTTACACTGTCTCTTAGCGATGTGGTGGCAATAATAGTGTTTTTATCTTTGACTTTGAAAAGCGGTTTTATTCGTCGTCCGTTGCTGCTGAGAGCATCTACTTTTAGTAAATCGGTATTCAGACCGTGTCGTATCTCTACGGTATCGGTCGTAACGGCAAGTTTTTGGTCGATAGATTTCTCTTTGAATGTATTCCTACTACGTTGCGAGAATTTCTGATTTACCTCTTTTAGATATTTTACCTTGTTGTAGAGGGTTTCCATCTTAAGGCTGCCATTGAATTGCCACTGAGTGTTGTTGGCTATATTATTGCCAAGATAGATACCGGCTCTCGGCTCTGCGCCTCGATTCCAAGTGTACTGTGCATTGTACGAGGCATCGGCAGCTATCCAATCGAGGAGTCCTATTTTGTTGAAAGGTGCTGTGTACGATACGTTTAGTGTCTGTTGGTAAGTAAGCGGAGAGCCTAAATGACGGAGCGACATCATTACGGTATCTTTCCAATCTTCGTATTCGTTAGGGAAAAAACGTCTGTTTACCGGTGCAAATCGTGTCTCGTCGATTCGAGAGTTGGTTGCCGACTGAAAGTTTAGTTTTAGGTTTTTTGTTAAATCCCATGCCAAGACGAAATTTCTACCCCAGACAAAATTTTTACTCGAAGAAATCAGCGGATTGTAAGGGTCGTAACGGTTTATCATCATCGAACCCTCTAAGTCTCTGAGTTGTGTCTCGGAGTAAGCTCGCGACATATTTACCGATAATCCGAGGCGTGAAGGCGAATAGTTGATAGCGAAGTCGCGTATTATAGCCCAAGTCGTTTTTTCGAATGCTTTGGTATTGCGGAACGGTTCCCAAGTCTGTGGTTGTGTGTTGAAATCGTAATTTATCGAAGCCTGATGCGATATGTTTGCATTGCGCTCTACCTCAGGGCTTAACGTCGACGATTTCTGATAAGCATAGTTGAGAGTGATATTTGCCGGGTCGTACAGTTGAGGACGTTTTCCGCGTACGTCTACGCGTGCTCCGGTAACATTGAAACTTTCGGTAACCGTCTTTGTTTCAGACAGCATCAGCAAAGAGTCTTTTTCTTCCTGTTTTTTGTATGTATCCAAAGCATCTTTCAGTAGCAGGTCGCCATCGAGCGGACTGTATTTCGGACGTAGGTTTTCGATTGAATACGAGTAATATACGGGGAGATTTATCTTGTTGTTGGTGCCGGGGAACAGTTTTCCGAGTTGTACGGTGGTTGCCGTATTGAACTGATATAGATTGTCGAGCCTACGGCTTTTGATGTTTTGTTCGATACCACCAAAGCCCGTAGTCTCGTAACGTCCTGCTACATTGACGTTAGCGAAGTCGGAGAGAGTAAGTAGGACATTACCCATTGCAGCGATACCGCTATCTTCGTCGAAATCGGTAAGTCTCAGTTCGTTTACCCACACTTCGGCACTGCGTTTGCTGCCGGCTTTGTTGCGTACGCCTATCATCATCATATCTATTTCGCCTAAGTTTGGATTGCCCACTATGGTAACTATATGCTGTTGATTACCCGGCGATGGCTGAGAATATGGTTTGAGCAGAGTGATATTTCGGTCTGAGTTTTTTGCTCGGTTTCGTTGTTTTTTGATATTTGAAAAATATTCCAGAGGGAAGTCAAACATATTATCGGCTTGCCACACTGCTGCTCTACCTTCTTCGGTATAGTTGGAATAATGCCCTTCGGGTGTGAGTTTCAGCGGAATTTCGTATTCGTAATAGTTGTTTGTAAGGTCGCTACCGATACGGATAAACACCGAAACTTCATAGTCGTTGAGAGTTCCTATGTCTTCGAGCATCTTTTCGGCGTGTGTAAACATCTGTAATCGACGATATTGGCGGAAGTCGAAATTCATTTTTTTGTATACTCCGCGTGCGTCTGCCGGCGCGAGGTCGAACACCTTGATAGACATAGCCTGTTCGTTTTGCTGACGAAGCTGCGGCTGTCCGGGGTCGGTTTGTCTGGTTATTCCGGGCGGTAATACGTAGTTCACCGGTTTTTTTGCATCGTTTTCCTCTATGTTTACGCTTCCAACATTCATACTGCCGTTGGTTGCGGGTGGTGTCGAAGAAGCATATAGCGGTAGGTTGTATGTACGCCAGTCGCCTCTTACGAGTTCGAGCGAGGCAAAGCGTAGTGTTATCTCCTGCGAGAAATTTGTCAGGAATAGCCTCATAAAGCGTATCGACTTGAAATCTCGTATGTTACCTACTCTTTTCTGATAGCTCTTTATAGGTATTTTATATTGATACCATGTGACTTTGTCTTTTTTGCCGTTGGCAAGTTCGGCTTCGAATTCGCGTTTGTCGACAATGAAATTTTGTCCTATCTCCATATCGCTGCCTCTATGAAACGATATTTTGTATTGGAAATATTTCTCGTATTCGTTCAGTGTATTATCTTGGTTTATATCCTCTACATCGGGTATAGACGATGCCGAAGTGGCAAAGGTTTCGCCTGTGGTGGAGGCGTCGGCAGAGTTGCCTTCTACGCCGTTGTAATATTTGTATCTGTCGAGTATCGAGAGTTGCTGCGCATCGTAGTCGCTACCACGATAATGATGGTAATTATCGCCGGCAGGGTCGTTGAGCGGAGAGAATTTGTCTCCTTCCCAACGTGCTATGACACTGGGAGATACCGTAGAGCGTAGCTGTTGGATATAGTTGCGGTAGGTTGGAAACTCTTTTTCTTCTTCGGTACTCAGCCCGTTTAACCCTACGTCTTGTTTTGCTCGGGCTCCCGGTTCGTTTGAGAATGCCAAGACAGTGCTTTGTTGAGTCGGTACGCGTCCCCAGACATTGTTTTGTGTCAGGTTGGTATCGTTTGTCAGAGGCATACCGTTTTCGAAAAACTTCTTACCGTCTTTGAGTATATCTTCCGATATATCTCCGAGGTTAATATACAAATCTCCTCCAAGATGTTGATTTAGAGTGTCGTTTACGAACGGATCCATCAACCAAAATTCGATATATTCGATATTCGATTGTTCGAAGTCCGAAACGTCTATTTTACGCATCATTCCGCCCCAACGTTTGCTCGGATTATTGAGCATACCCGTTGCATCGTAGTCGGTATCAAGATTGTATGGACCGCGTTGCTGCGGATAATAGCTTACGTTGAGCACCGATAGAGTCGATACTCCGTTAAGTAGCGGTTCGCGATTGGGGAAGACCTCTTTTTCGCTTATTTTTCTGGTCAGATGGTTCGAAATAAGGTCTTTGTTGTTTCTTATATATGAAGGTGTCTGCGGTGTCCTGTCGTTGAAGATATAGTTGTCGATATTGTACCAAGACATTAGCGACCGATTTTTTCCATACTCTATATCATTGTTTAGCAGAGCTTCGGGGAAAAGCGCTCCCGAGCCCGACTCTGCCGGCGTAGATGATAGTGTCCAGTTGTACGGATATTTGAGGTCGATAGAGGTCTCGGTTGCCTCGAAGTCGTCGAGGTAGGCGTATCCGGGGTTGCCTTCTATCTTTTTGTGTCCGGGTATCATTTGAGCAAATTCTCCTGTAAATTGTATCGACGACGGAGCCGATACTTCGAGCAGCGGAAGGCGGTCGAGAGCTGTCGTAAGCCATTGCATCTCTTTTTTGTACGCCATATTTAATCCCCAGATAGTATTGGATATAGGTTCGCTTCCCATCGTAGTTTTTGTTATATTTGGCATTTCCGACAGATTCATAAGAGTACCGCCTATCACAAAATCTTTGTTGAAAGCATATTCCAGATGTGTGCCTAACAATGTTTTACGTTGTATCTGAATGAAATCTCGATTTTCGAGTTGTACGTCGATGGGGGTATTCGACGATATAAGTTGTTGATTGAGAATAGTTACTCTGCCGCTGATATAATCTACCGTGTAGTCGACATTTTCGACCAGTTCCACGCCACCGGCTCGTACCTTGACAGACCCTCTTGGCACATTCATAGCGTTCAGATATATCTCCGAACTCGATGTGCCCTGATATTCACCCGTAAGTCGGAACTTATTTTTCGAAGAAAATTCGGATGCTGCCACCAGAGTGGAGTCGTATAGTTCTTCGAAGACATATTTGTCGGCTATCGCATTGTTGCCTATGGCTTTACGTAGATGCTTACCAAATGGCTCTACCACAGGGAATATTATTCGCCCCATAGACGATATGATGGTATAGCCCTCTACAAAGTCGAATTTACCGTCGGGGCGTGCGTTGTTGTAACTGTCGAGCTTATCGAGGTTCATTACGCTGAGCAATGTCCTATTATTTATGTTTCCGGCGTTTATATAATTGAGATATATGCCGGTAGAGTCGTTTTTATATTGTACGTTCAATTTGAAATTTTCTGCCTGAAACGAACTTGCTCCCAACGAATAAACGTTTTTCATCATCAAATCCCAGATAGTAGAATAGTTGGCTATTACTGTCGATTTTAGTAGTTTCACTATCAGGGTATTAGGTGTGTTTACTCCATCTGTCGAAAATTCACCGACCTGATAGACTTTTCCTCCGTATGTATATTCGAACGCCACGCCGAGTACTTCGTCGGGTTGTAGTGCTTGGTGTAGAGATATGAAGCCTAAGGTCGAGTTTAGTGTATATTCTGATTGTTCGAGTTTGCGAGCCGACTCGAGCTTTTCGAAGTCTTCACCTCCTGTAATACCGAGTCCGCTATACAACGGGCTATTCATCACTTGGATAAATTGTTGTATATCACGTATATTGGCGGTGCCGCTGATTTCGTTGTATAGTGTATTGGCGTTGTTTGACGGTATTCGATCGGTAGAGGTTGTAGCCCAATGGGTATTGTTTTTTATTTGTGCTTCGCCCAAGTCGGTGAAAGCTATGATATTACGCGATTGTTCGAAATTGGCTCGCTTGTTTGTAATCCATACTTCGATACGATTTATAGTGATGCCTGATGTTATATAAGGCAGTTGTTCCATATTTTTGTCGTAAGTCTGACGGAAATATTGTGCGAGGAAAAAATGGCGATTAGCATCGTACTGATCGGCAGGGATATCGAATTTCACCCGCTGCACGGTACCTTGAGTATTTATGTTTTGCGACGACGATTTTTGTTGTGAGGCTACAGCCGATACCTTTAGTTTGCCGAATTGCATATCGGTTTTTATACCGAAAAGCGATGTGGAGCCGGGTATCAATGCCGAATTGACGTTCATGTTTACATTACCGAGTTCGATTTTCTTGAGCCAGTCGTCTTCCTTTCCTTCGTATCCAAGCTTGATATTTTGTTTGTCGAAGTCGAATGTCGACTCGGTATCGTAGTTCAGCCCGAATTTAATCCTATCGCCTACAGTGGCTTGTACATTCATCTGTATTTTTTGGTCGAAGTCGAACTGAGTCTTTTTGCGTAAACGCTCGGAAATGAGGTAGTTTTGGACATTGTTGTGCAGTACGCCGAATATTATTTCTGCCGAACCTGTAGTTTTTATCTGTACTCCGCCCGGACCGAACACTTTGTCGGCTGCTCCGAGCGAAAACTTCATATCCATCAGATTGAATTTATCTTCATAGTTTTTCATTGCCTCGCGATTCTTTTCTCGCCAATAGTCGTTCATATCGCGTTTCATCGAGTATTTTCTGTACTCTTCGCCCGACATTACGAAAGGTGTGGCTATTTCCATATCGCCCACTTTGGTACGCATTATGTAATTGCCTGTGGCATCGTCGTATTCGATTGTTGTTTTGGTGTTTCTCGGGTCGTTGAGGTCGTATGGATACGACTTGTCGAGGTCCTGATAATCTTGTATTTCTGTAGGACTTGCGAGGTTGCTTGACGTAGAATCGATTGTATCTGAGGCTATTGTCTGTATATCACTTATGGCAGACATATATACTGTCGAAGTGCCATTATTTGCCCACATTATATCCGAAGGCAGTATGGCACTTGTCAGAATAGCTACTAAAGTGCTAATATATAGTATATTCGATGTCTTCGATAAGAAATTCAATGTTTGCTACGACTCTTAATATTATTACTCTGAAAAATAATGTGTTACAATAGCTTTAAAGCCTGTTTTACTATTTGTTCTATTTTTTGCTGTGGATCGCTGTCCATTACTTTTTTTACGGCTTTTTGAGCCATTGCCTGAGTGAATCCGAGCATCACGAGTGCCGCTACGGCTTCTTCCGATATAGAGGTGCTTGCTGTGGGTATACCCTGAGCCGAAAATTCTACTTTCGATACTTTGTCTTTGAGGTCTACTATGATGCGTTCAGCTGTCTTAGCTCCTATACCTTTGATACTCTTGAGTATCGATACATTTCCGGTAATTATGGCGTTTTGTAGTTCGTTTGCCATTATCGACGAAAGTATCATTCTTGCAGTATTGGCACCCACACCCGAGACCGAAATAAGCAATAAAAACAGGCTGCGCTCTTCTTTTGTCATAAAACCGAAAAGTATGTGTGCATCTTCTCTAATGGCTTCATAAACATATAGTTTGGTGTTGTTTTTGCCATTGAGTTCGGAATATGTACTCAAAGCTATATTGATATGATAACCAATAGCTCCAGCCTCTAATACTGCGTGTGCAGGCGATAACTCTATGATTTCTCCTTTTATATAATCTATCATTACATTAGCCTATTGTGTGTTTTGTACCGTTCGAACTAACGGATAACGTTGTTTTTCCGTTTTTTATTGTGTATGTGTCGATTAGTTTGTTTGTTATTAAGCGGTTTAAATATGTTGTGTTAAAAGTTGAACGACAGACCTAATGTTGCCGTAATGTTTTGTCCCTGATAGAAAATAGGCGAAAACTTATTGAGGTTTTGCTCTTCGGTAAGTGTATTTTCGCCTTCTATGATACCTGCATTTCCACTAATATCGTAACCCTTTGAATTATTGTATTGTATGTCGATATGAGCATAAATATTGTTGAACAATTCACAGACACTATTAAGAGCAACGATAGAATTGGTGAAAACTGTCTGATTATAAGGTTTTTGTGAGATGATTTCTGAAATGTTGTTTCGTAAATAGTTATAGTCGTTGTACTTATATATGCCTGTGTACGATAGTTTTAGATTGAGTCCACGAATAGGCATATATTTTACGGCAAAATATATGTCCATAGCATTGTCGCCGAGGTAGTGCCCGAGCCCCACCGAATTGTTTTCCCACGTGAGAACGTCTACCGAGTGCTTGTAAACTATTATGTTGGAGCGTGTAAACTCTGCCGTAAAAGCTATGTTTTCGAATGGGAAATTGGTGAGATTGACTCCTATTTTATACGAAATGGGGTTTTTTGCTTTTGAACGAGGCAGAAATCTTTTGAAACTCACTTCGTCGAGGAAAACAGACCAATATAGGTGTAAGTGATTGATATTTCGGGAAGAGACGTTGAAAAACATCTGTGAGTTTTGGTTTTCGAGGGCAAGTCCACGAGTAAGAACTTTATCGAACGCCTTATAAAATCCTATAGGTATCATATACACCGGATTGACGTTTTTTTCGGCGTAAATTATGGAGTTCCCGATAGATAAATCGAATTTCGGTACGGGTCTGAAAGTCATCATGTTGGCAGCAATATATTTACTTCTCATTCGATAGTGCCGAAGTCCGCTCTCGGAGTAGTAATCGGTGCTGTCTATCACATTGCTTACGAGCCATCCGTGTATGTAATTGAGCTCGAACCAATTGCAAGGCTTCAAGTTTAGTTTTATCATAGGAAACGAAGGCGCCCGACCCGATAAAATGTTTGAGCCGTTGTAGGCGTCGCCCCAGACGATATTATCTTTTACAAGTCCGATACTTGCCCAACGGTTGTATATGTTTATCCCGCCTCGCGACTCGGCGAAGTCGCCTCCATAGCGGTTGTTGAGGTCGTATTGGTAGCCTAAGTGATTGTAAATGAAATCTGTTTCGTACCCGAAAGGTCTTTTGGGGTTTGTTCCAAGCAATACTCTCGATGGGTATAGCAACGCTCCCAACTGTTTATCGGCGAAAGTACTGTTTTTGAGCCTATTGCCATCGTACCGAATCTCTCGCATACTTCCCCAGACACTTATATGACGTGCTATATCGAGCTGAATTTCAGCTCCCCAGCGTTGCTCGGTGATAATTCCTTTCGAGTTTGCTATTATATCCATGCCAAGTATTGGAGTTATTCTGGCTTTCAGTATCTCATCTTGGTATAATACAGCGGGTTGCAGGAGAGCAATCGATGTATTACGCTTGTTTACAAGTCGTAGCATTGCCTCGGGCATTGTGTCGAGCTCGAGGGCGTAGTCTTGCAAGAAGAAATGGATTTCTGCGGCTTGTCGGCTATTTAGTCGATTGCTATCTGTTTGAGCCTCTTTGAGTTTCTGGGCAATAAAATCACGTGAATAGGGTTTTATTGCCGAATTGATTTCTATTATACCATCGGTAGCTAATTCGTCTAAGAAATCGTA
Source organism: Porphyromonadaceae bacterium (assembly GCA_905372605.1). Taxonomy (GTDB): domain Bacteria; phylum Bacteroidota; class Bacteroidia; order Bacteroidales; family Paludibacteraceae; genus F0058. The sequence goes on along the minus strand of CAJPPQ010000009.1, from coordinate 333 downwards.
AATTCTTGTATATGATGTATTTTGAGGAACATTTTGGCTGAAAATATTTGTTGCAATAAACGAAACGACAACTATGCAGAGTATGTTTTTATTCATTGAATACGGAAAAAACTTGTTAAGACCGCAAAGGTAATACTTTTTCAGTAATTATCACATATATGAACGTCGGGCAGACAAGTGTGCAGAGGTGTATCAGTAGATAGCTAATGCCTTTTATATGTGTTACTTACAACAATGTAAACGGCAATGATGCCTGTCGTTTACATCTCCTTACCGTTGAATACTCCTTCGCCGAAGAGGGCAAAGTCGTATTTTACAGGGTCTTGCGGGTCG
>CAJPPQ010000008.1 GCA_905372605.1 Porphyromonadaceae bacterium | reverse complement strand
TCCAAGAGATAGACACTGCCGACTTACTGGCTTTCGAATACATCTCTACCGTAGCGTAGACGGGCTTGTCGCAAGGCTGTCCGGCAAGGATAAGCGAGCCGTTCGGGCGAGTATTGTCTGCCTTTACTACTATCTTATCGACTTTGCTTGCCGAGTCGCTACCCAATACTTCGCCTGCTATGAAGAGGTGTCCGTTTGGCTCTACGACGAGCTTTTTGTTCGACTGATTGACGAAGTCGCCGAAGCTATAGAACGGTATAGCGTTTGGAGCACTTCCCGGCGGTGTATAGGCTTGCGTCGGTATATGCATATCGTTTGCAGCTGTGGGCGAGAATACCACCGCACTGCCCGTACGGTCGAGCGTAGTGCTTGTAGTGGGTGCTTGTCCGCCTTGCCAGTTGCCGTTGTTTGTAATATCTGTCGAGACAGCACCTGTCCATACGTAGTCGATACCGCAATAAGTATCTTCGGAGTCGCCCGAGATAGTCCAGCCTTTACCGCCTTGAGCGACGGCTTTGGTCAGAATACCGCGTGCTATCTTACCTACGATATTATACTTCCTATTGTCTTGACCGGTGAAGTTCAAACCTGTCTTAGTGAGTGAGTTGTTTGCCCAGCCCTGCAAGGTCTTCGAGTAGTTCTTACAACCCATACCACTATTTAGCGGAGCTTTGAACATATCGGCTATGGCGGTAACACTCTTCAGAGTCCAACTCGACAAGTCTTGGTCGAATACCTGGGCTCCTTCGAACATACTGCTCATATCGGTTACGTTCTCTACGTTCCAGTCGTTAAGTGGCTTATTGAAGCCCGATTCATAGAACATTGCCTGCATATTGGTTACACTCGATACGTCCCATTTACCAATCGGACTATTGAATGCATTGGTACCGGCAAACATACGACTCATATCGGTAACACCCGACGTATTCCAATTATTGATACTATCGCCGTATGTCATACTTTCGCAGCTTTCGAACATAGATGCGAGGCTCTTCGGAACGTCGAGACCCGAAAGGTCGGGGCGGTCGATAGCCGTTACATTGATATTGAGTGTACCATGGAAGGCATGAGCCATAGCTTTCCACTTGTTGGTACCCCACTGCGATACAAGACGCAGACGCTGTAAGTCGGTAACGATATTCGCTCCGTCGCGAGTCGATAGACGTGCCAGAGTGCTACCCACGATAGTTGTATCGGGGTATGCTACGACACGGTAGCGAGCTCCTGCCGTCAGTCCCGTAATGGTATATGGTGCAGTAGTAGCGGTAACCGTAGCCGAGCCTCTATCGTAGGGTGGATTAAGGTTTACCCACTCTATCTTGAAGTTTGTACCCCAGATATTGGTAGCCAGAGTAGTAGCGGCGTCGGTACGTGCGTCTTTCGCAGGCTTCGACATATCCCACTCAGATACGTAGTAGTCGGGAGGTATACAGCCGGGAGCGAATCGTCCGCCGCTGATAGTCCAGCCTCGAGAGGCTACAAGATAAGCCATAGAGTCACGCCCCATTTCGTTGTAGTACTGGCGGCTACCGATGATACCGGCAGCATTTACTCCGTTGATGTTTAGGCTATCGGCTTGGTGTTTCCACGCTCCCATAGTCCACGAGAAGTCGTCGCAGTCTATACCCGAGCCGTAGAACATACCGCTGAGGTCGGTTACATTCTTTATGATCCACCGTCCTGCGTAGATTTCTTTGAGCTTGGTAGTACCCTTGAACATATTCTTCATCGTAGTTACGTGCTCGGTATCCCAATGGTACGTATTGAGGTAACGTGCACTATCCATACTACTACAGCCCTCGAACATACTTTCGAGGCTGGTTACTGCCGATAAGTCGGGAGCATACTTTTCGTCGGGCATACCTGTATTTGTAATCCTTACGTTGAGTTTAGAGCAGTCTTTGAAAGCACCTTCGAACGAGCTCCATACGGTAGCACCCCAACGCTCTACGCGTAGTATCTCATCTTTATTGGCAGGGTAGGTAGCGAACGACACTTGGTCGAACGTACCGGTAGCCTTGTATACGTATACGCGATACTTGGTGCCGGCAGTAAGCCCCGTGATAGTCTGCCCCGAGCTTGCGGGGAAGATGGTCTGCATAGTAGCGGACTTTTCGTTGCCCGAGGCATCGAGTTCGACGTACTTGACGGCGTAGTTCGTACCGATAGTGGGTAGCTGTATGGAGGTACCCGCAGGTTTCCATACGGTAGTGAACCACTTATAGAGCGGTGTACAGTCGGGGGCATACAAGCCGCCCGAGATATCCCACTTCAGAGAGTCGCGTAAGAGGTCGATAGCCTGCTTACCGTTGTCGTCGTAGAAGATACGTTCAATTCCCCAATTACCCATCAACCCCTGAGCATTGACGCTATCGATAGCGTTGGCAAGAGCAAAGTTTTTCCAGCCCACAAGCGTAGAGGTCATATTCTGGCAACTCATACCCGAGCCGGCAAACATATTACTTACTCCGTAGTTGCCATACCACCAATACCAATAATGGTAGTTAGGATTACGATTGTTGATAGAGTCGAGGCGTAGGTGTCCGAGCGGGCGGTCAAACGACTTGGCTCCATTGAACATATTCTGCATACTCCTTACCAAACGCGTATTGAAGTTTATCGGTTGGTTAAACGCCTTGGCGTTTTGGAACATACCGTACATACCGCGCACCTGCGATGTATTGAAGTTTACGGGTTGGTTAAACATCGTATCGTTGTAGAACATCATGCTCATATCGACCACACTATCGGTATTAAAATAGAGAGGCTGGTTGAAGTCGCTGGCTTCATAGAACATCTGAGCCGTACTCTTAAGCCTACTGGGAAAAGAGTATGTAAAGTTGAGCGGGCTATTGAACTTTTTAGCTCCCTGGAACATACCGCTCATATCCCGTACCGATATTATATTGAAATAGAGCGGCTGGTTGAATACCTTAGCTCCCGAGAACATACTACTCATTTGCTCTACCTTCGAGGTATTGGTAAAGTTTACGGGTTGGTTGAACGAAACTGCATTGGCAAACATACTGCTCATACTACGCACTTCGGAGGTATTGAAGTTTATAGGCTGGTTGAAGGCACTGTCGTTGTAGAACATACCATTCATATACTGTACCTTCGAGGTGTTGGTAAAGTTAAGCGGGCTATTGAACGACACTGCATTATAGAACATATTACCCATATTCGTTACCGAGGAGGTATTAAAACTAAGCGGCTGGTTGAATGCCTTAGCTCCTTGGAACATACTACCCATATTCTGTACCTTCTCGGTATTGGTGAAGTTAATGGCACTATTGAAAGCCTTGGCTCCGTAGAACATGTTGCTCATATCGGTTACCTTAGAGGTATTCCAGCTTAGCGGCTGGTTGAACGAAGCTGCGTTGTAGAACATACCACCCATATACTGTACCTTCTCGGTATTCCAGTTGTTAAGAGGCTGGTTGAAAAGGCTATCGCCGTAGAACATATTCTGCATATAGACTACGTTGCTTACGTCCCAAGTGTTTATACTACCGTTGGTATTCTTTAAGTTCTTACAGTTGTAGAACATATTATGCATATATTGTACATCTTCGAGAAATGGATTGTCGGTAGCCGTTACGTCGAGGTTGGAGCAACCGGAGAAAGCACCGTCGAAATTGCGCCAGTCGGTAGAGCCCCATTGGGTTACTCGGTATATATCGTCTTTACTTTGGGAACTACCAAAATATATCTGTCTAAACGTGCCTCCGAAGACACTTATACGGTATAGCTTACCTGCTTGTATATACTGAGATATCTGATGATTAGGACCTGCATTGTGTATCCAGTGCGGAGAGCCTACCTCGTTGCCTCCAAAGGCATCGATTTCCACATATTTTATAGTGTAGTCGTTACCGGTAGAGTATGCGGGGAAGTATATGTAGTTGTTCGACGCCTTCCACTCGGTAACGAACCACGCCGAAGAGGTATCGTTGCAAGCGGGCAGAGTGCGGTTGTAGTCGGAGAAGTACCAAGAGCGAGGAGCGGTCTTCAGATACTGCATAGCTTGGCGTCCTGCAGGATTGTAGTACTTATCGGAGCCTATGAAATAACCTAATTGAACATTCCTTAAGTTCGTATCGTTCTGAGCCTGAGCTTTCCACGCTATGAGGGTAGCCGATATGCTGTCGCAGTCGATAGCGGTATTCTGCAAGGCGTACTGTAAGCTGCCGCTTGTCTTCATCTCGAAGCCTGCGAGCGACTGAGCAAAGGCTGTAGCCCCGTCGAACATATAGTACATACTGGAGACGTTCTTGGTATTCCATTTGCCGAGCGGTTGGTTGAACGAGGTGGCTCCTTGGAACATATAGCTCATCGACTGTACCTTCTCGGTGTTCCAGCCGTCGAGCGGTTGGTTGAACGATATAGCACCCTTAAACATATAGTCCATATACTTTACGTTACGGGTATCCCAGCCACGCATACTGCCGTTGGAGTTTACCAGCGCAGGGCAGTCTTGGAACGCATATTGCATATTTTCCACGTTGAGCAGGTCGGGCTTATCGGTGGCCGTTACGTCGAGGTTGGGGCAGTTGTAAAACGCATACTGGAACGAACTCCAGTCGGTAGTACCCCACTGGGTTACAGCCTGTATATCGCTGCGGCTACTCGAATAATAATAGAAATATATCTGCCTGAACGAGCCTCCGAAAGCTTTTATACGGTATCGTTTACCTGCTTGTATATGCTGATTTATGTAATGGTTAGCGCTTGCATTGGATATAGTATGCCAGTTGCCTATTTCCGTACCTGCATTGTCTATCTCTATATACTTGATAGTGTAGCTGCCACTGGAAGCAGGGAAGTATATATAGTTGTTCGATGCTTTCCACTCTGTGATAAACCACGCCGAAGCGGTATCGGAGCAGTTTATAAGCGTACGGTTTGTGGGGCTTATTGTCCAGCTACGCGGTGCACTCTGCAAGTAGTAGATGTCTTGGCGAGCATTCTGGTCGTAGTAGAGGTTGTTGCCGATGAAGCTATTGAGGTATACGCTCTTTAGGTTGGAGTCGTTCTGAGCCTGAGCTTTCCAGCCTGCAATGGTAGCCGAGAGGTTTGAGCAGTCGATAGCAGTATTATTCAGTATTTGAGTCATATTTACACTTGCCTTGAGCTTCATACCGCCGATCGATTGGTTGAATGCCGAGGCATTGTAGAACATACCCCTCATATCGGTAACATTGCGAGCGTCCCAGCTATTGATACTATTGTTGAATGTCAAGCCGGTACAGTTTTGGAACATATACGTCATATTGGTTACTGCCGACAGATCCGGTACATCGGTAGCTACTACTTTGAGATTGGGACAGTTGTAGAATGCATATTCGAACGAACTCCACTGAGTATTACCCCACTGCTTTACACGGAGTATATCGTTGCGGCTACTTGAATAGTTCCAGAAATGTATTCGGTTGAAATTACCTCCGAAAGCATATAGGCGGTATTTTTTACCTGCCGTAAGCCCCGATATTTGATGGTTGTTGGAGGCATTAGTAATAGTATGCCAAGTGCCGGCTATAGTATCTCCATTGTCGTCTATCTCTACATAATTCAGAATATAACCACTATTAGCAGAAGGGAAGTATATAGAACTACCCGATGCTTTCCAATCGGTAATGAAGTAAGCTTTCTTTATATCGCAGCCCGTAACGGTCTTACCGCCCGAAATCGACCAGCTGCGAGGAGCTTTCTGCAAAGAGTCTACTGCGGCACGTCCGTTTTCGTTGTAATACTGATAGTTGTTTATAAAACTTCCTAAATTGACGTTCTTAAGGTTGGCGTTGGTATCTGCCTGAGCCTTCCAAGCCACCAGCGTTGCCGAGAGGTTTTGGCAACTTATAGCAGTATTGTGGAGGACATAACTCATATTGACACTCTGCTTTAGCTTCCATCCGCCGATAGGTTGATTGAACTTGGTAGCACCATAGAACATCTGGGACATATTCGTAACATTTTCGGGATTCCAGCTATTGATACTGCTATTGAATACCAATGAAGTACAAGCTTCGAACATCTCTTGCATATCGGTTACGCCCGATAGGTCGGGCACGTCGGTAGCCGTTACGTCGAGGTTGGGGCAGTAATAGAACGCATATCGGAGCGAAGTCCATTTAGCTTTACCCCACTGCTCTACTTTAAGAATATCGGTTTTGTTGGTCGAATAACTACTAAAATTGATACTCTTTAGGTTTTCGCCGTATGCATAGAAACGGTAGTTTTTACCTGCCGTAAGCCCAGATACTGTCCGTCCGTCGCCGGCAGGAGCTATCTTTTTCATAGTACCGGGAAGTTCGTTGCCCGAGCCGTCGAGCTCTACATATTTCAGTGTATACGAACTGCTACCGTATGCCGGGAATTGAATCTGTCCGTTCGTGGGAGCTTTCCATACGGTCTTGAACCAATATGAGTCTAAGTTGCAGCCTGCAGCAAACGTACCGCCACTTATACTCCAGCTACGAGGAGCGGCTCGGAGGTATTCGATAGCCTCGAGCCCCGTCTCGTTGTAGGTCTGGTCTACATTGGCAAAACCGCTTAAGTTTACGTTCTTTAGCTCGCTATTGCCTTCGGCTTGAGCCTTCCATCCGGCAAGAGTAGCCGAAAGGTTTTGGCAGCTTAGACCTGTATTGTACAATATATAGGTCATATATACATTTGCCTTTAGCTTCATTCCGCCGATAGGCTGGTTGAAAGCCGTATCGCCTTGGAACATACCGTACATATTCGTAACATTGCTTGCATCCCAGCTATTGATACTGCTATTGAACTTTAGGCTAGTACAGCCGTAGAACATTTGCTCTATATTGGTCGCTGCCGATAGGTCGGGTACGTCGGTAGCCGTTACATCGAGGTTCGTACAGTCATAGAAAGCATATTGGAAAGAACTCCACTTGGTCGAACCCCACTGCTCTACTTTGATAAGATCCTTTTTATTAGTCGAATAATTATTAGTATTAAATTGCTTAAATCCGGCACCAAAGGCATAGATACGGTATAGACGTCCGGGAGTAAGTCCCGATATGGTATATCCGTTATAGCCGTTTTTTTCCTGTAATGTAGCGGGTTCTTCGTTGCCCAAGCCGTCGAGACGTACATACTTCAGTTTGAAGTTGCTACCTCCGTAGGCAGGAAATTGAATCTGTCCGTTTGTGGGAGCTTTCCATATTGTCTTGAACCAAGCTCCGTCTTGGTTACAGCCGGGCATAGTGATACCGCCCGTGATAGTCCAGCTACGAGGAGCAGCCTTAAGGTACTCTATGGCAGCGTTTCCAAATTCGTTGTAACTCTGAGTATCGGCTACAAACTGGGTAAGAGCTATGTTTTTCAGGTCGCCGTTGCTTTCTGCCTGAGCCTGCCAGCCGTCGAGAGTAGTCGAGAGGTTTGAGCAGTCGATACCCGAGCCTTGCAGTATATAATTCATATTTACGCCTGTCTTGAGCTTCATTCCGCCGATAGGTTGGTTGAAGAGGCGAGCGCCGCAGAACATATAGCTCTTATCGGTAACGTTCTCGGTATTCCAGCTATTGATGTTACTATTGTTATAAATCAATTTCTTACATTCGTAGAACATATACCTCATATCGGTTACACCCGACAGGTCTGGGATATCGGCAGCTATTACATTGAGATTAGCACACTGATAGAATGCACAATAAAACGAAGTCCATTTGGCTGTACCCCATTGCTCTACGAGGAGTATTTCGTCTTTATTGGTCGAATAACTATAAAAACTGATCATCTTAAGTCCTTCGCCGTAAGCGTAGAAGCGGTAGCGCTGCCCCGGAGTAAGCCCTGCTACATACTGTCCGTCGCCGGCGGAGGTCGATACCGTTACCATCGGTCCCATAGAACCACCGGAAGCATTGACCGGTTCGTATTTGAGAGTATATTTTTCGGAAGTAGTACCATACGCAGGGAAGCGGATATTATTGCCCGAGGGCTGCCATATCGTCTTGAACCAACTATTGGGAGACTGACAGTCGGCTGCAAAGGTACCGCCTGTGATAGTCCAGCTACGGTTTGTAGTAAGGTCGTTGATAGCCGTCTGCCCCGTCTGATTGTAATATTGATTAGGGTTGGCAAATCCGCTCAAATCGACGTTGGTAATATTGTCGGTGGCTGCTTTTGTCTTCCAGTCGTCGAGCGTACTTGAGATATTTTCGCAACTCATACCCGAACCCATAAATATATTTTGAGCCGATGTAAGAGCATTGATACGGAAGCTACCAACAGGTTGGTTGAACGAGGTGGCACCTTGGAACATGTTATCCATATTGGTTACCTTGCTTGTATTCCAATTGCTGAGGTTTTGGTTGAACGAGGTAGCTCCAAAGAACATATTACTCATATTGGTTACGTTCTTTGTATCCCAGTTCTTTATATCGTTGTTGTTTGTAAGACTCACACATCCGTAGAACATACCGCTCAGGTCGGTCAGAGCCGAGAGGTCGGGCTTATCGGACGAGGTTACGTTCATATTTACGCACATCTTGAATGCATTTGCAAACGAAGTCCACTGAGTGGAGCCCCATTGCTCTACACGGAGCAGATCCGACCTGCTCTGCTGGTACGTATCGAACGATAGCTGAGTGAACGAACCTCCGTAAGCCAATATACGATAACGTTGTCCTACGGTAAGTCCTGATATTACCTGTCCGGCAGCGGCGGGGTCTATCGTCTGTACGGCACCTGCGGGGTTGCCGGCAGCGTCGACGGGTACATATCTAAGTATATATCCGCTACCTACGGCAGGGAATGTGATAGAGGTTGCCGAGGCTTTCCAAAGTGTCTTGAACCACTTGGCGTCGTTGATACAGTCTTCGGTAAACTTACCACCCGAGATATACCAGCTTCGGGGAGCTGTCTTCAGGTATTCGATAGCGTCGCGTCCGTCTTGGTTGTACGACTGGTCGGCGGCGAGGAAGTTGGTAAGGTTCACGTTCTTTATTTTGTTATTGCCTTGTGCCTGAGTCTTCCAGCCGACGAGCGAAGCCGATGCATTTTCGCAGCTTATACCCGAGCCGTTTAATATGTTACGCATATCGCTGATAGTATCGAGGCGGAACGAAGCAAGCGAGCGGTCGAACGAGGTAGCTCCTTCAAACATAGCATACATCGTGGTTACCTTGCTCGTATTCCAGCTGCTAAGCGGCTGATTGAACGCAGTAGCATCCTTGAACATATAGCTCATATTGGTTACCTTGCTCGTATTCCAACCGTTAAGAGGTTGATTGAAAGCGTTAGTACCGCCAAATGTATAACTCATATTGGTAACCTTATCGGTATTCCATGAGTTGATAGAGCCGTTTTCGTTTTTAAGTTTCTTACATTCGAAGAACATATACGACATATCGGTTACATCCGATAGGTCGGGTTTGTCGGTTGCCGTTATGTCGAGGTTATTACATTGATAGAAAGCATAGTTGAACGAATTCCACTTGGCTTTACCCCATTTTTCTATTTTAAGTATCTGATTGTTGGAGCCTGAATTATAGAAATATATCCGCTTAAGTCCTTCGCCGTAAGCATACAGACGATACTTTTTGTTGTATTTGAGATTGTTTATCACTTGGTTGTCGGCGGCAGGAGCGACAGTCTTCATCTGTCCGATTTCGTTGCCGTCGTCGTCGATTTCGACATACTTTATCGCGTAGTCGCTACTTGTGCCTGTGGCAGGGAATTTTATCTGAGTGGTACCATCGGTACTCCACGTGGTAACAAACCAATAAGAGTCGAGGTCGCAATTGGGAGCGAAAGTACCGCTATTGTAGAAATACCAGCTATTGGGAGCAGCCTTGAGGTATTCGATAGCATCGCGTCCTGTCTCGTTGTAGGTCTGGTCGGTATTGATGAAATACTGCATACTGATATTATTCCTACTGATATTATTCTCTGCCTGCTGCTTCCACTGAGCAAGAGTAGTAGATACATTTTCGCAGCTTATACCGCTATCGTAGAATAAATATTGCATATCGCCGATACGGCTCAGTTTCCACCCCCCCAGAGGCTGATTGAATGCCGAGTCGCCGCGGAACATTGAGTTTACCGAATAGACATTCTGCATATTCCAGCTATTGATTACTCCATTGGCATACTTAAGGTTTTTACACTCTTGGAACATATACTGCAAACTCGGTCCGGCCGAGAGGTCGGGCTTGTCGGTTGCCGTTACATCGAGGTTCTTACACTGATAGAAAGCACTATCGAGCGACTTCCATTGGGTCGAGCCCCACTGTACGACATTTATTATATCGTCTTTATACCATGCGTAAGTCTTGAAGTCTATTTTCTGGAACGTACCGCCGTAGGCATATACGCGGTAGCGCTTACCCGTGGCAAATCCTTGGAAACTAATCCATGCTCCGTCGAACGCATTATTGACGTAGGGCGTATACATCGTACCTGTCGGATTACCCGAAGCATCGAGCTCTATATACTTTATAGAGAACGGCTTTTTATCGGCAGGCTGACTGCCGATAAGTCGAGCGGGAAAACTTATAGAACCGTTTCTCGGCTTCCAATCGGTAACGAACCAAGCAGCGTCGGAGACGCAGTCGGGAGCAAAGTTACCGCCGGTGATAGTCCAGCCGAAAGCGGGAAGTGTGAGCGAATCGATAGCGTTTTTACCTTTCTGGTTGTACGACTGCGGATTGGCAATGAAGCCCGTCATATCGACATTCTTTATATTGTTTGCCACAGCCTTTGCTTTCCACTGCTCCAGTGTCGACGAGATATTTTCGCAGTTCATAGCCGAGCCCACAAACATACCCTTCATCGAGGTAACGGCTTTTATCCTAAAATAACCTATAGGCAGATTGAACGACGATGCGTCGCGGAACATTCCGTCCATATTGGTAACCTTCTCTGCATTCCAATTATACAGATGTTGATTGAACGACGACGCTCCGCGGAACATATTGCTCATATCGGTTACACTGTCGACAGCCCAATTATATATATAATTTCCCGAATAAATATTATCGTATACCAGACTCTTACAGCCGTAGAACATACCGCTAAGACTACGGAGAGCAAAGAGATTCGGCTTGTCGATAGAGGCGGTAGTTACGTTGAGATTCGAACAGTCTTTGAATGCGTTAAGGAACGTGCTCCAAGGAGTCGTTCCCCACTGTTCGATGCGGAGTATCTCGTCTTTATTCTGCGGATATGTCTCGAACGAAATACGTTTGAAGCCACTGCCGAATGAATAGATACGGTATCGTTGTCCGGCGGTAAGTCCGCTAATCGTCTGTCCGTCGGCGGCAGGATCTATGGTCTTCATCTCGCCTATCGGGTCGCCTGCAGCATTGATAGGTTCGTATTTTATAATATAGTTGCCTCCCGTAGCCATAGCAGGGAATTTTATCGATGTGCCCGTAGGCTTCCATATAGTTTTGAACCAGTTGGTCTCCTTGATACAGCCGGCAGCAAAAGCTATATCGGTGGGGAATGTCCAGTTGAGAGTCTTCAGCACCTTTATAGCCTCGCGTCCTACTTCGTTGTAGCTTTTGTGTTTAGGAAATTCTCCTATATACAGATTCTTCCTATCGAGAGCCACAGCCTGAGTCTTCCAAGAGTCGAGGGTAGCCGAGAAGTTTTCGCAGCTTATACCCGACTGCCCTGCTATACTTTGCATATACCAATTATTGGCGGTTATCTTATAAGCAGCCAGCGAGTGGTTGAAAAGGGTATCGCCGTAGAACATCTGCTGCATATTGGTTACCGTCTGAGTCTCCCACTGGGCTATGGAGCCATTGGCATTTACAAGGCTTGTACAGTAGTAAAAAGCATTGGTCAAGTCGGTACACTGCGAAAGGTCGGGCTTATCGGTAGCCGTTACGTCGAGGTTTTGGCAGCTAACAAATGCGCCATTAAACGACTTCCATTTGGTAGTACCCCATTGCTCTACGAGTATAATGTCGTTCCTATTTTGCCATTGATTATTGAAATTTATCCATTTCAACCCATCACCGTAGGCATATACACGGTATTTCTTCCCCACGGGGAGCCCTACCGGTATTTCGTAGCCGTCTGTATTAGGCGTATAGGTATGCATAGTGGCGGCAATCTCGGTGCCGTCGTCGGCGAGCTGTACGCACTTAAGCGTATAGTAGCCGTTGTTCACTTGATATGCGGGGAATTTTATCGATGTCCCCGAAGTCTTCCAGACTGTTATGAACCAGTCGTTGGCGTTCTGTCCGATAGCTATCGAAACGGTAGCTACAAACATGAAAAACGAAAGTAAAATTTTCTTCATACTTCTGTTTTGATTTAAAGTTATAGAACCAATTTTGTTCATTGTATTTATATTGCTTATAAAAAATTCTTGTGATATATATATTATTATGTATTGAATCTCGAAATAGACGGCAGCCAAGGAGCCGAAGTAATATGCCATATTCGCGTATCATTTACATACAACGAAACGCACCCTCCACTACAGAGAGCGTACACAGACAAAATTTCGGTATTGTCTACAAAGGTACGTGGAGGCGGATAAAAAACAGACATACAGTGAGCTACAATTATACTAAACTCACGGCACAATACGTTTTTGAATACTCCAAATTTATTCATACAAATAAAAAAGTAATATATTTCCCCATTAGATTTGGGATTGCAAAGGTAGTACATTTTTTTCTATTATGTGCGAAACGTTATTAAAAGTTCGATTGAATTTATTTATTTCACAATAAACAGAGGTAATAAATAGCCTCACGGTACGGAATAGTAGATTGAATATTAATAAATTAATAAAGCTATTAAGAGTCAAAAAAAAATACAAAAATCGGGCTTATAAAAATTGCAGTAAGCGGCAAAAAATATTCGATTCGTGAGGCGAACGAAAAAATATTTTGTCGGTTCGACGAAAAAGTATTACCTTTGCAGTCCGATTCGCAAAGAGGCTACGAGACAAGCAGCAATTTCGTTGATTTACAGCGATACCTCGCCTCACGGTCGTAGAAACAAACATATATACAAAGGAATAAGAATGTATGCAATTGTAGAAATGCTTGGACAACAGTTCAAGGTAGAGGTGGGTCAGAAAGTATTCGTCCACCGCATGAATGAAGCCGAAAGAGGCTCTAACGTAGAGTTCGACAGCGTGCTCCTTGTCGATAAAGACGGTGTCGTTACCGTAGGAACACCGACAGTAAGTGGAGCAAAGGTTAAAGCAGAAGTAATATCGCACCTCAGAGGCGACAAAGTACTTGTATTCAAGAAAAAACGCCGTAAAGGTTACCGTAAACTGAACGGACATCGTCAGGATCTGACAGAGATAGTAATAAAAGAAATAACAGCTTAAAAAAACAATAAAAAGTTATGGCACATAAGAAAGGTGTAGGTAGTTCGAAAAACGGTCGTGAATCGGAAAGTAAACGACTGGGAGTAAAAATCTTCGGCGGACAGTTCGCTAAGGCAGGCAATATACTTGTTCGTCAACGCGGCACGGTACACAATCCCGGACCGAACGTGGGTATGGGCAAAGACCATACGTTATTCGCTTTGGTGGCAGGAAAAGTGGAGTTCCGTAAGAAAAGAGACAATCGCAGCTATGTATCGATTGTAGAAACATCGGAATAAACGATACGATTTTTTATCTTTTTCATAATAAGCTAACAAGGAAGGCTCATCCGTACGTATGTATGCGATAAGCCTTTTTCGTTTATCTCGTGCACGAATGCAACGGCAGCAAGCAGTCAGGCTCTAAGTAGCCGATGAAGCGATAGCATAAGGTCGAGAAAGACGTATTGGTCTTTCGTGTTGCGGTCGATGTGCGACTCGGCAAGCGCAAACTCGTCCATAAGGTCTTCGACATTGTTCTCGCTGACGAAACGTGCAAACTTACGAGCAAAATCGAGCTCATCGCTGCTGAGATACACCAGACTATCGGCAGAAAGATTGTAAACGAAGTTGTCGCGTAGGAGTCGCTGAGAGTTCTGCAGAAACGACAACTGCCCCGTACGCCCCAGAGCAATAAATTCGTTGAGCAGTGGCTTCCATTGCTCAGAGAAAGTCTCTTCGTTGAGATTCCAGCAGGTACGCATAAGCTGCGTAAACATACGAAAGTATTGCTGTCGGGTATCGGATTGCGACATTTGAAGAAAAAGCTCACTAATGCTTCCCCGCGAATTGCGTATGAAGAAATCGGCAGTGCCCTCCTCGATACCGAAGCGTTGCAAGTATTCGCTAAGATAGCGATGCTCTATGGGAGGAAAAAACACCTGCTGCACACGTGAACGTATAGTAGGAATAATGTCTTCGACAGAGTCGGAAATAAGGATGAAAAGCGTCTGCCCCTGAGGCTCTTCGAGAATTTTGAGTACCTTATTGGCACAAGCCTCGTGCATACGGTCGGCACACCAAATAATCATCACCTTATAAGGCGACTCGAACGACTTCAGATTGAGTTTTCGTATGATTTCGTCGCCCTCGCGAGTATATATTACAGGTTTCTTGTCGTCGCCCAAAGCCTCTTGCCAATCTTCGAACGACAGATAAGGATTGCTGAGCACGGCGTCTCTAAAAAGCGGTAGAAAATCGTTGCAAATAGAGCCATCGTCGCCGGAAGATTTTTTATTAACAATAGGAAAGACAAGATGAAGGTCGGGATGAGATAGCTTGGCATACTGCCTGCACGACGCACATTGTCCGCAAGAATCGCCGCCGGTGCGATGCTCGCACGAGAGGTATTGAGCATAAGCCAAAGCCATCGGCAGACATCCCACGCCTTCGATACCGTAAAATAGTTGAGCGTGAGCTACCCGCCCTTCGTCGACACTACGTATGAGCCGAGCCTTAATATCGTCTTGCCCTATAACATCACGAAACAACATATTTTATCGAAATATATTATACATTAATAAATATTACTCAAATATAGAGACCCAACGCTCGAAAGTATTCAACGACTCATCGCCGAAAGCAGCAACTCGCTGCCGCACGATATCGATAGGTTTCTCTACATCGAGATGCGTCTTCGAAAAGAAAAGGTCTGCATAGCATATAATCTGCTCCTCGAGTGAGATAGGACGCATATCGCGGTGCGGCAAAGGAAGCCGACGACGTACGATTTCGTCGGTCGATAAGCCTGTACCCGTATGCCGCTCACAGACAAGAGCATGAAATGGGTATCCCTCGCGACGAACGATATCGGCACCAAGATAACCGTGCTCGATATATTGATGCGAACCAAAACATTCGATAACAGGAGCATTGGTGAGAAAAATACCAATATCATGAAGCATAGCCGCCTCTTCGACAAAAGCCGTATCGACATCGAAACCGTGCCGACGGATGATAGATAGCGACTTATCGGCTACGGAACGACTATGCGACATAAGCAGATGATATATAGGCGTATCGACAGGATAATACTTATCTATTATGGCTTGGTAATTCATCGTGAAAATATATTACTCTATGCTGCAAAGATACTAAAAATATGCGAAAAATCGACGACAGCCGACAAAACGGTATCAATCGATACCTGTGTCGAGAATCTGATAGTCGCCATTGGAAGTATCGTTGTTGTTGGTACGACGTTTGTTGTTGTTTTGCTTCATATTACCAAAAGAATAGGTAACCGACAGAGTAATCTCTCGCTTGCCACGCCTCATCACCGACCGCTGCGTGAAATTATCGGCAGTCGTGGTAACAATACGCTGCCGCGAATCGAAAATATCTTTAGCATTGAGCATAAAAATAAAATTACCTAGCGACTTACGTAAGCCGAAGTCTATCGAAAAATCGGCGTCGGTCTTTCCCTGCGAAACGACACGCGGAGCATTGTATCCGCCGTTGAGCTGAAGGGTAAAACCGGCAGGTAAAACGGCTTGTGCCATCATTCGAACGTTCCAAGAGACGTTACTTTGCGACTGCCCGATAAGGTGATAGCCCGTTGCGGGCACAAGATAATCGAAGCCTTTTAGGTAATAATAATAAATATTTGCCGTAGTAGTGATGTTTAGAAACTTGGCAATAGAGTTTTTTAACACAATCTCGGTACCTGAAGATACGGACGATGTGATATTGTCGCTCGTGTTGTACATTATGTCGGAATATAGGTACGATATACGCTGAATGACGTTGTCGGTATTGCGGAAATAGCCCGATACCGATACGGAGTGCTTTCCTAGAGTCTTAATATAGTTGAGCTCGAACGAATTGGAGTACTCGGGGTCGAGGTTTGGATTACCGAAACGTATATTCTTCGAGTCGCTGATATTTTTGAAAGGGTTTAGCTGCCAACCGTTCGGACGCGAGATTCGTCGAGTGTAGTTGAGCTGTAATTGATTGGTTTTCGTCCAATTGTAATTGATGAAAAGCGACGGAAAGAGGTCGTAATAATGTTTTTCGGTAAGAGCATAGTCGGTAGCAATCATAGAAGTATGTGTATACTCTCCGCGAAGCCCCGCCTGATAGTTGAAGTTTCTCCATTTACCTGCATAATTGAAATAAACGGCAGCAACGGAACGAATATAAGAGTATTCGTTGCTAAGAAGTATGTTGCGAGTCATATTATTCGGAGATGTCCCCGAGAAAATATCGGAAGGAGCCTTCTCGATATTGGAGTATCCGCTCGCCCCCGCCTCGATACGATGCAAATCGCTGAATTTATTAGTGTAATCGGCTTTGAAAGATATTGTTTTATTGACCAAACCTATCTTTTGCCTCTCGTATATGGACGAAACCGAGTCGGCGATATCGTCGGGGTCGATGTAGTAACTACGAAGTTCATTGAAGTCGGTCGTGCCGTCGGCCCCCCACTGATTGTAGTCGGCAGAGATGTCGATATCTGCCTTGTCGGAGAATAGATGCCGATAGCCGAGAGTGATATTGCCGCCGTTGCGGTTGCTATTTTCGTATGTGAGACGTCGGCTGCCAAAACGCTTGCCTATATCGGAGTGTTGGGCGACGGAAGTGCTGTCGCCTTGCCTGCCAAACATACCGAAAGCCGACAAAGAAACGTCGTCGGTAGCCGAAAGATGATATACGCCGCCAATACGCGTAAAGAGGCTATGCTCATTGCCATACGTCAGCTGCTTCGACTTGAGGTTGCCTATCACCGAATCACCTGCCAAAGAGCTTCGGTCGATGACGTGAGTCGAATTCCTGACGCGTCTGCCATATCCGACAGAGGCGAATAGGTCGAGCTTATCGCTGCTATAGTTAATATTGGCACTGATGTTGTATCCGAGTTTGTTGTTGAGGCTCGCCTGAAGGGAGCCGTAGTAACCGGCTTTACGCCCCTGTCGGAGTACGATGTTGATGATTCCCGCCGTCCCTTCGGGGCTGTATTTCGACGAAGGGTTGGTGATAATCTCGATACGGTCGATAGATTCGGCAGGGAATTGCTCGAGAATCTGCGAGCGGTTCTCGGCAGTAAGCCCTGCGAGACGTCCATTGAGCCAAATCTCGACACTTTCGGAGCCACGGAGTGAAATAGCACCGTCGGCAGAGACCTCCACAGAGGGGATATTCTGCAAAATATCGCTCGCCGAAGATCCGGCAGAGATGGCGCTTGCCGCTACATCGAAAATCTTCTTGTCGAGCTCGAAACGCATCTGCGATTTGGCCGCTTCGACAGATACCTCGCCCAAGGCGGTAGCCTTAGCCGTAAGCTCGAAGTCGAGATTGACAATGCTCTCGTCGGCGTAGCCGACGATTGTCTTCGAATACTCGATGTAGTCGTTTGCCGATAGGGTTACGACGAACGTATCGGCAGGTAGGTTCGCTACGGAGTATCGTCCGTTGGCATCGGTAGTGCTGCCATCGAAGAAACCGCTATGGCTTCCCTTCACAGAGACTGAGACAAAACTGATAGGACGGTGTGATGAGGCATCGACGACGATACCTTGTAGTGTAGTCTGTCCACTGACGAAGCTCGTAGCCATCAGCAGAGAGAACAATAGATTGAATCGTTTCATTTACTTGAATACTTTTTCAGAAATCGGATAAATAAAAGACAAGATAATATTGTGGTGGTTTAAAAATGACGATACGTTTTGCTCGGAGTCGTTGCACGTGTGTAAAACGCCGTTGCATTTGCGTAAAACGCCGTTGCATTTGCGTAAAACGCCATTACATTTGTGTAAAACGTCGTTACATTTGTGTAAAACGCCGTTGCATTTGTGTAAAACGTCGTTACATTTGTGTAAAACGCCGTTACATTTGCATAAAACGCCGTTGCATTTGTGTAAAATCATAGAGATGTTCGATAGAAATGATATACGGCTGGGTGGCAAAAATGTAAACATATCTAAAAACAGATAGACTCTAAACTAAAACGAGCCGCGTTCTCTGCGGTGCTCTTGGAGTTCCATTTTATAGAGCTTGTCGTTGCGGTGGAGTGTCTCGGTGGTCTTTATGGAGAACGGCACCCCCTTGCCTACGCTCTCGACAGGCTTGAGGTCGACCCGTATCTCTTCGACAACACTCTCGTAAGCTCCTGTCGTATTTCCCACGACAAGTATCTCGTCGCCTACCCTGAGTTCG
>CAJPPQ010000007.1 GCA_905372605.1 Porphyromonadaceae bacterium | reverse complement strand
TACAACACCATTAACAAACTGATATTCACTGAGAAATTTTTTTTATTCACTCGACACATATCTCACAAAAGGCAAAAAACGCCCATTACCGCATAAATAGCTGATAATACAGAGACTGCATCATTTTATTTTTTCTTCCAATATTCGTATATCTTTCTGTAGATGCTTATCGCATTTCAGCAGATCGTCGATAAGCTTACAAGAGTGTATTACAGTAGCATGTGTACGATTGCCGATAGTAGAAGCTATCGTATTTAGCGAACACGATGTGTGTTTACGAGCGAGATACATAGCTATCTGGCGAGGTTGAGCGACCTCCGACTTCCTACTCTTAGAACACAAAACATCCTGCGACAACGAATAATGCTTGCATACCAAATCGCATATATAATCGATATCTATTTTCTTGTTTTCCTTCGGAGTAATATTTATAAGTCTCTTGGCAAGCTCCATACTTATAGGTTCTTTATTTACCGTACTATGAGCTATAAGCGAAATTAATATTCCCTCCAGGTCTCTGATATTCTCAGTAATATTATCTGCGATGAAGTCTACCACCTCGTCGGGCACGCTCAATCCGTTGTTACCGATTTTGTATCGAAGTATATTCTTTCTTAGTTCCAAGTCGGGTCTATCTATCTCTACATTAAGCCCCCAACCGAAGCGACTCAAAAGCCTATCTTCCATATTTTTCAGTGCCGACAAAGGTCTATCGCACGTAAGTATTATCTGCTTGCCAAGTCTTTGAAGATGATTGAATATATTGAAAAATATATTTTGAGTCCCCGTTTTGGTCATAAACTCGTGTATATCATCGATAAGCAACACATCGAGGCTCTGATAGAAGTTGATAAAATCGTTTTGATTGTTTGTCCTTACCGAGTCGGTATATTGAATCACAAAAAGATTTGCCGATACATACAAAACTCGTTTTTCGGGATACTGTCGCTTGACTTCCAAGCCTATAGCATTGATAAGATGTGTCTTACCTACACCTGAAGAACCATATATAAACATCGGATTAAACACCGTCTTACCCGGGTTATCGGCAATATTAAGCCCTGTACTACGCGCCAACTTGTTGCTATATCCCTCTATAAAGTTGTCGAAGCGATACTTTTCGTTCAACTGCGAATCGAATTTTATTTCAATACTACTATCAAACGGAGAGAATACTTTATCTCTTTTTATCGGCAAATTATTATTAGTTTTAGCAACAACACTTACAGTCAGTTCCGACAATTTGTCTGATGACATATCTTTTTTACCATCGTTGAGCACACTGTACAACAACTTGACCTCTTTCGATAAAACTTTATTTATAGTATCTCTCAGCAAACGAGAGTAGTGCTCGTCTATAAACTCGTAATAAAACATAGTAGGAACTTGTAAAACGAACTCATTGTCAGAATATCTCAAAGGGATAATCGGTCTAAACCAACTGGTATAGACTTCGTTCGAGACATTGGCTCTGATAATATCAAGGCAACTATTCCACAAATCTATTACGTTACACATACAATACAAAAGACGATCTTCCTTCTCGCTTATAATATACTGATTAGTATTAAATTTCTATCTTCTATCTATTTTCGAAAATGGTTTTGCAAAGATGACGAAAAAAAAAAACACCCACAAACAGATGTTTTTTTTGAGTAATTCACGCTTATTTATATGCCTAATAATTAGATTTTTGTCTTGGGTTATTGTTAGAATCAAAGTATTATGAGCATCACAAATCACAAATAAATTAGTATCTAATAGCTTAGCTTTTGGTAGTACATAAAGTCGTTTTTTTTAAACCACACTATTTGAATATGGAATACTTTTTTTCATCGACCTCTTATTTGGAATCATTATAAACAAGTATTTTCTTTCGCCCTTATTTCTTACTTCCAAAAACAGAGATATTTACATATCTTTTAGGATTCGTTTTAAGGTCAATCATCAGACTATTAGCGTTTTGTACTGTAGAATTGAGATTATCATACAAAGCTCTATCGCTTAATAAAAGTCCCAAAGATGAGCTCGGATCATTCAATTTTCGGGTGAAATTTTCTATGCCATTCAGAGTCTGGTTTACTTTCGTCATAAGCATATCGACATCGAGCTGACCGACCTTAGTGTCGAGATTGGTAGCCACACTATTCAATTTACTCATAGTCGAGGGCAACGAGGCTGTACCCTGCTTCAGTTGCACGACGGCAGAATTGATGTTGTCCATCGTAGAACGCAGTGATGCTATTGTTTTTCTGAGATTTACATCGGAAGTAAGAGTATTTATATTTGTAGAAATAGAATCGAGATTGTTTATTATCTTCGATACGTTTGGAATATACTGAGTTATATGCGACATAAAATTTTCGGCTACATCGGTAGGAATAGTATCGTTCGACGAATAATAGTCGCCACCGCTACCAAGCTTTACATCAATAATCTTACCACCTATAAGTCCCTCGTCGTCAAGAACAAATACTGTACCCTTAGGCAACTTTATATCTTTCTTTATGGCGAGTTCGACCACAAACGGCACTTCACTTTCGAAATCGTACCTGATTTTTCTCACCTGACCTACCTTATATCCTTTGATATTGACGGGATTGGATATCACAAGTCCGCCAATATCTTTATAAACAGCAAAATACCTATTGGATGAAGAAAAAATATTTATGCCTTTAAGAAAATTCAATCCAAAAAAAAGTATTGCCACAGCAACTATGAAAGTAATTCCTATCTTTATCTCTTTGGTGTTATTTTTAAACATATTATCATATGGTTGTATATAAATTTATCGAAAAACAAAATTACTCTTTTTTGTAAAGAGATGAGCAACTTTTTGTAACTTTGTTTCGTCGAAAAAAAATGTTGTTGAAAAAAATGGGAATAACCTTTCAGATAAAAGATGCAATAGATATAATACTTGTAGCCATTTTGATGTATTTATTATATACGTGGACACGAGGAACAGGAGCAAAAAATATTTTTATCGGACTTATAACTTTCGTAGTAACATGGTTTTTCGTGACCCGAGTATTTAAAATGGATCTGCTCGGAGCTATTTTCGATGGGATATTCAATGTCGGAGCTTTCGCTATAATAGTAATCTTCCAAAACGAGATACGCCAGTTTTTCTCACGTATAGGCTCACGAAACAGCTGGAAATATTTCATACGATTTTTGGAGCGGGTACGGCTAAAGAAAAAAGGTACTTCGGTACAGCTATCTATAACTCCATTAGCCGACGCCTGCCGCAATATGGTGAAAGAAAAAGTGGGAGCTCTTATAGTTATAGCTCGCAAAAACAATCTACAAGAATATATTGACACAGGAGAGGTAATCAATGCCAAAATCAATACCCGCCTGATAGAGAATATATTCTTTAAAAATTCTCCGTTGCACGACGGAGCAGTAATAATAGCTGACAACAAAATAGTATCGGCAGGAGCCATATTGCCTCTCTCACGTAGCCACGAGATACCAAAACATCTCGGACTTCGTCACCGCGCTGCTATTGGACTTAGCGAACGTACCGACGCTATTGTAATAGTCTTGTCTGAAGAGACGGGCAATATATCGCTCGTATCGGGAGGTATTATCACACAGAGGATTCCTCCCCAATTGCTCGATAAAGAGATAGAAGACAAACTTATGTGGTAAACCGCTATGAAGATACTTGTACTATGCGACCGACCGAATCCTCCCGGATATATCCCGCGTATCCGCTATTGGTATGATTATCTTGCAGGTATGGGGTATGAGATAACCTTGGTAACCGAACAATCGGAGGTGAAAAAATATTTATCCGATAAGATAAGAGTTTTCACTTTCGATTACCTTATAAGTCGTAATAAAATAGCATTTTATATCGAATGGCTCACAAAAACTCTCCTAAATCTTTTGTACGACCATAAAGGCAGATTTTTGCTACGTAAAATATCGAAAATACCCGACTTTAACGAGTTCAATGCCGTCATTTGTTCTTCGACATTCCATTCATTTCCACTCACTACTGCAGCAATGGTAGCCGAGAAAAAAAAGATACCCTTATACGCAGACCTCCGCGATATCATAGAGCAAACCCCTGCGTCGAACAATAGTATTTTTGTACATCGCCTTCCCTCATTCATAGGTCGCTATATTACAAAACACTACAAACACATACATATCTGTCGACGCAATACCGCTATTCGAAAAGCCAAGGCAGTAACAACCGTATCGCAGTGGCACAAAAACTTTATACTCAGATATAATTCAAATACTTCCGTAATATACAATGGATACGACGAGAGATTATTTGCTCCGATAGAGATACGACAAAAAAGTTTCGATATATCTTATTTCGGTGAGTTGAGCGACACTAACTTACGGTATCCCAATATACTATTTACTGCTTTGAAAAAGATAATTTTACGCAACTATATAGATTTAGAGACTATAAGAGTAAGATGGTTCACCGATAGACGTTCGCAAGAAACTATCGAACGACTTGCAAAATCGTTTGAAATAGAACGACTTATGGAGTACAACGAATTTGTAGAAGGCGATGATTTGGTTTACAACATGAATAGCAGTTCCATACTATTGATATTCACCAACAAACCCGACATTGTCGGTTATCATGGAATTATGACCACAAAATTTTTCGAATATCTGGGAACTACACGCCCAATACTAATTAGCCCCGACAATGCCGACGAACTCTCCGAGACGGCTAAAAATATATCTTGTGGCTTAGTATCTTCCGATGTTGGCGAGATAGAAACATTTATCGCAGATAAATATATGGAGTGGCAAAACAACAAACATACAGCATCTTGCATAGAATACGATAAAGTAAAACCGTTTTCTCGTCGGTACGGAGCAGAAGCGCTAAGACATATCATTGATAATCAACAACCGAATAGATATTGAAAAAAATTAGGGGCGGACACCCCGACCCTAACTCCATTAATCTAAACATTAAATATAAAAAAAATAACAAACAACAAAACTTTTAATGCTTTGTCGAGCAATCGTTTCCTTTCAATATGCCCCTATCCGACATTTTTATAAAGTTCAATATTTCATTCCTTATCTCCGACGACTCGTACTCCGTCTCGATTTTTTCTATCGCCTGCGATACTATCATATCTGAGTGAAAAAGTATACGATACATATTTTTAATATCGTCTATCTGCTTTTCCGTAAAACCTCTGCGATTGAGCCCCACAGAGTTTACTCCCGTATATGTTATCGGGAAACGTGCCGCCATAATATAAGGAGGTATATCTTTGTTTACCAGAGCTCCACCCTGCACTATCACGTGCTTGCCTATTTTTGTAAACTGGTGTACCAAAACGCCTCCGCTAACGATAGCATAGTCGTCGACTTCGACCTCGCCGGCAAGCTGTACCGAATTGGAAGTAATGATATTATCGCCTAAAACACAGTCGTGAGCCACGTGACAGTAAGCCATAATAAGGCAATTGCTGCCGATTACGGTCTTCTGACGCGAAGCCGTTCCGCGATTTATTGTGGTAAACTCACGAAACATATTATTGTCGCCTATCTCCAGAGTAGTCTCCTCTCCTTTGAATTTGAGGTCTTGGGGGTCACCACCTATCACTGCCGAGTGATATATCTTGTTGTTACTCCCCATCTTGGTGTTTTTCACTATCTTAGCACCCGACATAATAATACAGTTATCGCCTATCTCTACATTTTCGCCAATAGTAACAAAAGGCTCTATCGTAACATTATCGCCTATCTTGGCACTCGGGTGTATTATACTCAACTCACTTATCATTTATAAAAACGAATTTCGGTGTAAATATTTATACCGTATACGACGGTAAGATTCAAAAAATGTTGCAATAAAATTTCTACTTATTTTTCACTATCTGTGCCACCATTTCAGCTTCGGTAGCTATAGTGTCGTTCACAAACACATAGCCCTTTATAGCTGCAAGTCCGCGACTTATGGGCGATATAAGGCTTACTTTCATTATCATAATATCGCCGGGGACCACCTTCTTGCGAAACTTCACATTGTCTATCTTCAAAAAATATGTGGAATACTCTTTCGGATTTTCGACCTGATTCAATATGTAGAGTCCCATAGCCTGTGCCATAGCCTCTACCTGCAATACACCGGGCATAACAGGCTCATCGGGGAAATGACCGATAAACTGCATTTCGTTGTACGTAACGTTCTTTATCGCTACGATATGACTCTCACCTAGTTCGACGACCTTATCGACCAAAAGAAACGGATAGCGATGTGGCAATAACTCCTTTATACGGTTGATATCCATTACGCTTTCGCCACTTAAATTGACAGCCGGCACAAAAACATCGTGCTTTCTTATCTCTTTTCTTATCTGCGACGCAAAAGCGGTATTGACAGTGTGTCCCGGTCGTTTAGCAATAATTTTACCCTTAAAAGGACGTCCTATAAGGGAGAAATCACCGATAAGATCCATCAGTTTATGGCGAGCAGGCTCGTTATCGAATCGAAGGTCGGTATTGATATACCCTAGTTTATCGGCTTTAGGGCAAGGTTGCCCCATAAGTTCGGCTATACGAGCTATCTCATTTTGCGGAACCTCTTCGTCATATATCAGGATAGCATTGTCCAGGTCGCCTCCCTTGATAAGATTGTTTTTCAACAAATGCTCCACTTCTCTGACAAACACGAAAGTACGGCAAGGAGCTATCTCCTTCTCATAGTCACTCATAGTGTCGAGTACGGCATATTGGTTGTACAATACGGGCGAATCGAAATCTATCATCACTTGTACCGAAAACTCATTGTCGGGCAGTAGCGTAATAGACGATTGCTTATCTTCGGAATAGAACACCATTTTTTGAGTTACCGTATAGTAGTTTTTATCGGCATTTTGCTTCTTACAGCCGACCTCTTTTATTTTTTCGACAAAAACTTTGGCACTACCCTCCAAGATAGGCACTTCGGGACCATCCAACTCAATGAGACAGTTATCGATACCAAGTGCATAAAGGGCAGACAGACAGTGTTCGGTCGTAGCCACCGTAGCATCTCCTTTTTTGAGTACAGTACCTCGTTCGGTATTGCTTACAAATTCTGCCAACGCAGGTATCTGCGGCGACGACGGTAAATCAACACGAGTAAATACTATACCAAAATTTTCTTCTGCCGGTCTTGCTACCAAAGTAACATTCTTACCTGTATGCAAACCTTTCCCTTCTATCCTGAATTCGGTCTTTAACGTTTTCTGTTTTGACATATAAATATCTTGTTTTGTTCGCTTTATGTTATATCTATATTAGATTGAATCTATTAGTGAAGTCTGATTTTATAAAACCAGTTGTCGTTCAGAGTGAAGTTAATTCCTATTTTAAAGTAATCTTCTTTTATCATATTATTCTGTTTCGTACCGAATCCACCATATTGAAGCAGTACGTTTATCATACTCTTATTGGTCCTGAAAGGAAACCCTACACCAAGACTTAGAGCATACTCGCTCAAAGAATTATTATTGACCTTAACATACGAAGTAGAATAATTTGCTCCCAGACGCCACGACATACGGTCGATATAGCTATTGCTTTTAGATCTGTTTGTAAACTCTACTCCGGCAGAAATACTTATGCGGTCGTTGAGGAGGTCGTTTTTGTTTTGAAATAAAACTTTCGAAAACTGCTGATACTGAACATCTGCGCCGAACAAGAATCTGTTATCGAGATTATATGTAGCTCCGAAACCGTATGTAGCAGGCAACTGAAATACATTTATTAGTGTGTCTCTGACCGTATCTATACCCAAAGTCTGTACAGTGTATTGAGAATTAAGCTTATGTTGCATCTCGTATATAGCACCTACGGTAAGCATATCGCGTGTATCATTTAGAGGCTGATGATATTGCAACCCCAGTCGTGCGTTGAATGAGTTGACTCTAAGTGCAGACTCCGAATATGTAGAATATGAAGAACGTTTATCTGAAAACGTCTGCTCAGACATACGGCTATGAATGATATTGCCAAACATATAATATCCGTTTATTCCGAGAGAAAGGCGTTTCATAATATCCACAGAAACACCTAAATACGCTTGTGAAATACCGCCTGAACCAGAAAAAGACTGATAGTTTATACTATAAACTTTCGACGAAGGAATAAGCGTAGAATCTTTACTATTGAAGTTGTAGCCGATAAAAGAGTAAGGCACTATGCCAGCGCTCATTCCCATCCACTTAGTCACGGGAAACTGCATCCCGAAATAGTCGATATTACCCGAAGCCTTTATAGCAGAGCCTCCGCTTGCTGTCGAAAACTTAGACAATAACCCCGAAAAACCGAATTCAAATATAAAAGAAGTTGAATCTATCGAGCTATAAGATGCAGGATTTACGACATTTATAGTATTGTTTTTTCGGAAACCGATACCGATACCTCCCATCGATGATGTTCGAGCAAATCCGGCATCTACCAACTTACCGTAGCCAAACCGAGTGTACGGAGAATTGGTACTGTTTTGCTGTGCAAATAGCGAAATACTCATCACAGAAAACAATAGAATGTATATAATTTTCTTTTTTCTCATTTTTACTCTGAATGTTTATTTTTTAGAACATTGTCTGACAACAACACACAAAACAGTAGTCTTTTTTTCAACGGCTACTGCCTTACTCTCTTTCTATCGAATTAATTACTTTATTGAGACCTATGAGCACTAAATTCGAGTTTACAAAGGTACATTGTTTTATTGAATTTTCAAAATAACGGGCATCGCCACCGGTAAGTACCAAACGTATATCAGGATATTGTATTTCAAGTTGCCTATAATAGGAATCAATCTCAAACACTATTCCCCAAAAAGCCCCGTACAGTACAGCCTCTTTCGTGTTTTTCCCCACAAACTTATCGGGTATATATTGCTTTACTATCGGAAGTTTAGCCGTATAGTCGTGCATTGCTTTGAGTCTCATATAGAATCCTGGAGCGATATTACCGCCGTGGAATACGGCATCTTTGGTCACCAAGTCGTATGTAACACAAGAACCTACATCGACAATAAGCATATTGCTATCGGGAAATACCTCCAACGCTCCGATAGCTGCAGCAATACGATCTTTGCCAAGCGATAGATGAGTCTGGTAATCTATTGAGAGACTTTTGTATGTATTAGCCTCAAACTTAATAAAATTGCTGTTTCGTTGCAGAAAAAGCTCTATCTCGCGTTTAGTAAACGATACGGACGATATTATAGAATTGTCTATCGCATATTTACCAAAAAAATCTTTTAGGAACGATATCGTAACAAACTCTTCGGCAACGAAATCGACCATATCATCGCCTTCGAAAACAGCCAATTTCGTCCTCGTATTTCCTACATCTATCACCAAATTCATAGTTTTTGAGGCGGTCAAAGTCCGTATAAAGATATTTTTCGTTTATTCTATTGGAGTCAAATCGATAGTCTCTCTGTTCGAATCGACAAATTTATACTGCAAAAAGCCCAAATCTTGCATAGGCAAGATACGCATTCCCCACGAATAACGCATCTTCCACTTTAGCTTATCGCTGATGAGTCCCCTCGATAGATAAGCCTCTATAAAAGGATGAACATATAGTGAAAAGTGTTTTATTTTCAGATGATTCACTATCTTATCTATTTTTTCTTCGAGCTGTTCGGTAAATAGTATTGACGGTCTGGCTTTTCCCGTACCGAAGCACGTAGGACAAGTCTCGTCGGTATTTATTGCAATGGTGGGGCGTATTCTCTGACGAGTAATCTCCATTACACAAAACTTACTGAGAGGCAGTATATTATGCTTCGCCCTATCGTTGCTCATCAACTCTACCATACGCTGATATACTTTAGTCATATTGGCTTTATTGTCCATATCGATAAAGTCTATAACTATGATACCGCCTATATCTCGCAGTCTCAGTTGGCGAAAAATTTCTTCGGCTGCCAATAAATTTACCTGTAAGGCATTTTCTTCGGGGTTTTGATTTGCAAGTACTCGTACTCCGCTATTGACATCGATTACAAACATTGCTTCTGTCTGGTCGATAGTAAGATAAGCACCTCGTTTGAAGGGAACTATCCTACCAAACGATACTTTTATCTGGCGTGTAACACCGAAATGGTCGAATATTGGCAGTTCGCCCCGATACAACTTCACTATATCGGCATGTTCGGGAGCTATCATCTGCATATACTCACGTATCTCTTCGTAAGTATCACTGTTATTTACGTATATCTGCTCGTAATCGCTATCGACAAAATCGCGAATTATGGACACTACACGACTATTCTCTTGCAACAAAAGACCTGCTCCTTTCGATTTTCGAAGCATCTCCAATGTTTTATCCCATCGCGATTTTAGTAATTTCAGTTCGTTGTCGAGCTCGGCAACCTTTTTTCCCTCGGCAATGGTACGAATTATGACACTACAATTATTTGGTTTTATACTGTGTATCAACTGCCTGAGTCGTACCTTTTCTTCTCTGTTGCTTATCTTCGACGATACCGAAGTACGACTCTCGTTGCAAGGGAGCATTACCATAAATCGCCCTGCAATAGATATTTCGCCCGATAGGCGAGCCCCCTTTGTCGATATGGGTTCTTTTGTAACTTGTACTAAAATATGTTGGCCGGTAGTAAGTATGGAGCGTATTTGCCCGTCTTTGTCGAGTGGCGGTAGCTTCTCTACCGAAAAGTTCTGACGACGATTGTTTAGTATTTTCTGCACTAAATTATTGATAGTAGGGAAGTTCTCGCCCAAATCGTGGTAGTGAATGAACGCCTCCTTGTTACCTCCAATATCTATAAAGGCGGCATTGAGTCCCGCCATAATTTTTTTTACTCTACCTATATATATGTTACCTACTTCGTAACTCTGCTTGAGATCGTCGCGTGAAAATTCCGATAGTTTTTTGTCTTCCAACAACGCTATCGACACTTCTTCTTTCTGTGTGTCTATTATTAATTCTTTCATCAAATCTACTAATAATCAAACATATACAAGACATATCTGTCGTCATATTCCAATAAAAAAAACAAATTTAAAGCATTGATATATTGTTCTCTAAATTTGTTTTTCTTATCTCAAACCGAAAAAAGATAATATCATTTCTTCTTCTTATGCCTATCTTTTCTCAGCCTTTTTTTACGTTTATGAGTCGACATCTTATGTCTTTTTCTTTTCTTTCCACTTGGCATAGCTAAAATAGAGGATATTAATTAGTTAAACAACTTCTATTATTTCAGCTTTTTTACCGCGTTGGCAAATTCCTTTGATGGTTTGAATGCCGGAATTTTGTGAGCAGGAATCTTGATGGTAGTATTTTTCGTAATATTACGGGCAGTCTTTGCTGCACGCTGTTTTACTATAAAACTACCAAATGTCCTCAGATAGACATTTTCACCTTTCACCATAGAACCTTTCACTGTCTGCATAAAGGTTTCTAATGTTTTTAGAACATCTTCTCTCGAAATACCAGTCTTTCTGCTGATTTCGTTTACAATATCTGCTTTTGTCATTTCTTATAACTTTTAATTGGTTATACAATTATGTTTTTAAAATATACTTTACTTTCAAACTTTTAGGAATGCAAAGGTATATCTTTTTTTTTAATCTGCAAAAAAATAATTTTTCTACGACGTGAAATTCAATTTCAAAACCGAATTACGCCTCAATATACGCAGTATTGCTGCGCTACAAAAATACAACTTTACACACACTATATCAGATTACAAAATTACAACTTTTATCTTATATCGATCTGTTTTTTAAAATTATATCGCATTTTATCTCTTTATTTTGTCTTCGCAACTCATAAGTAACATGTTACCAGTGATATAAGACAATAGAATACTGTCTACTCTACATAATATATAACGTAAAACTATAAGAAACTATTGCAAACGACTGCATTTTGTATTATCTTTGCAAGTTCGAAGGAATTAGTATCTTCGTATTGATATCGAATAAATAATCGCCATATGAAACTTTCTCAATTCAAATTTGACCTCCCCGAAAAACTTATCGCTCAGCATCCTTCGAAAGACAGAGATGACTGTAAATTGATGGTTTTACATACCAAAACAAATAAAATAGAGCATAAAAAACTAATCGATATTCTCAAGTATTTCGACGACAAAGACTTATTTGTATTCAATAATACTCAGGTATTTCCTGCTCTTCTGACAGGTATCAAGGAAAAGACCGAAGCATTGATAGATGTCTTTTTACTTCGCGAGTTGAACCCAGCCACCAATCTATGGGACGTATTAGTAGAGCCGGCTCGAAAAATCAGAGTGGGAAACAAGCTGTATTTCGGTGACAATCAAAACCTTATAGCAGAAGTAATAGACAATACCACATCTCGCGGACGTACGCTGCGATTCTTATACGATGGCACTCACGATGAGTTCAAAGCGGCGCTATTCGCTATGGGACGGACATCGTTGCCACCATACATTAAGCGCAAGGTAGACCCGAACGATACCGAAATGTATCAGACTATTTTCGCCTCAGAAGAGGGAGCGGTCGTCGCTCCGTTTGCAGGACTGAGATTCAGCCAAGAACTGATGAAGCGTCTGAAAATAAAAGGTATAGACACTGGATATATAACGCTGCATTGCTCGCTTAGCATGTTTCGCTCGATAGACGTAGAAGACTTGCAAAAACACAAACTAGAATCGGAACAGATGTCTGTCACTGAGGAATTTGCAAACACATTCAACCAAAAAATCGTCGACAAACACAGAGTATGTGCCGTCGGCACGTCTGTGCTACGCGCCTTGGAGACGGCATCTACGATAAAAGGCAAAATCAAAGAGTACGACGGATGGACAAATAGATTCATATTCCCTCCATACGAGTTTCAGACTGTCGATTCGTTGTTGTCGACATTCCAACTGCCCTACTCTACTATGTTGATGAACAAAGCGGCATTTGCCGGCTACGACTTCCTGATGAAAGCATATTCGACCGCAATAAGCAAAAATTACAAATTCGGTTGCTTCGGCGATATGATGCTAATATTAAGGTAAAAAGATTATAACGAAGATATTGTACAACAAGCAATTGCGCTCGAACAGATAAATTTCTAAATCTAAAAAAACAGACCTCCAATAGATGCAAAAACCTGCAATACCCAAAGGTACACGCGACTTCATGCCGATAGAAATGGAGAGACGCAACTACATTTTCGATACTATCAAGGAAGTGTTCCGCAAATACGGATTCGTACAGATAGAGACACCGGCAATGGAGAATATGTCGACTCTGCTCGGTAAATACGGCGACGAAGGCGACAAACTACTATTCCGCATACTGAATTCGGGTAATTTTTTCGATGGAGTCTTCTCCGAAGAGCAGGATATGGTCGATATAAAGGAGCTGACGCTGAAGATTGCAGAGAAGGGACTAAGGTACGACCTTACGGTGCCTTTTGCCCGTTTCGTGGTACAACACAAAGAGCAAATAACGTTCCCTTTCAGACGTTTCCAGATACAGCCGGTATGGCGAGCCGACCGACCGCAAAAAGGCAGATACAGAGAATTTTATCAGTGCGATGCCGATATCGTCGGAGCCGATTCGCTGATAAACGAAATGGAACTTATAGAGGTACTCGACGAAGTTTTCGACAAACTCAATATAAAAGTAGCAATAAAGCTCAACAATCGAAAGATACTGACAGGTATAGCCGAACTCATAGGACAAGCCGATAAAATAACGGATATTACCGTCGCTATCGACAAACTCGATAAAATCGGACTCGACGCTGTAAACAAAGAACTTACCGACAAAGGCATATCGGACGACTCCGTACAGCGCCTGCAGCCAATACTATTACTCGAAGGTAGCAACACCGATAAACTCATCAAGCTCAAAGAGATACTCCACAACTCCGACATCGGACTGAAAGGGATAGAAGAGATAGAGACCGTAATGGCATATTTAGCCGATTGCAAGCTGAAAGCCCACTTAGAACTCGACCTCACTCTTGCTCGAGGATTGAACTATTATACAGGTATCATCATCGAAGTGAAGGCTCTCGACGCCAATATGGGAAGTATCTCTGGCGGAGGCAGATACGACAACCTCACCGGAGTATTCGGTCTGCAAGGTGTATCGGGCGTAGGAGTATCGTTCGGAGCCGACCGAATATACGATATACTCCAAGAACTCAACCTTTTCCCCGACAAAACAGAGGCTTCGACCAAACTGCTGTTTGTGGCATTCGAACCCAAAGGGATAGAGTACGCCTTGCCTATTGTCAGTAAAATACGAAAAGCGGGGATACCTGCCGAGATATATTCGGAAGAGGCTAAAATAAAGAAACAGATGCAATACGCCAACGACAAAAAGATACCTTTCGTAGCTATTGTAGGCGACGACGAAATGAAGGCAAACGCCGTGATGCTAAAAGATATGACCACAGGCGAGCAACGACTCGTAGCTATAGAAGACATTGTAAAAGAGATACAATAAAGATATATAATACCGCTCATAACAAACCCGATGAAATACCGAAAACTCAATAGCTCCCAAATAGAAATGCTCGTTGCACGACGTTGCAGTGCCGACGATTGGAGTAATATCGAGGTTGCCGAAAGTTTCGAGGCAAATAGTATCGACAGCGTACATTTCTCGGGTAAAAACAGACTCGGGCATTTCGAGAAAGTTTTCTCGCTCGACAACGGACAGCAGCTACACGCAGGCATATCGAACGCCGTAATACACAACTGCATTATAGGCAATAATGTATATATAGCAAACATAGGAAACGTTATAGCCAATTATGATATCGACGACGACTGCCATATAGCATCGGTAAGCACTCTGTCGTGTACCTCGGGAACAACTTTCGGCAATGGTGTGATAGCATCGCCCGTAAACGAAAACGGCGGACGAGCCATACCAATCTTCGATCGTCTCTCGGCACAACTGGCTCATATACTCGTATATTACCGTCACCGAAAGGATTTTTTGTCATACACTTTCGACAAAATAAAAATGTATGTCGAAGAGCAAAAATCGCTTCAGAGAGGATATATAGGCAAATGTACGAAGATAACCGACTGCAACACTATCACCAATATTCGCACAAGCAGTGGTTGTACACTACATGGCGTATCTTCGCTCGGCAACGGCACTATCGGAACGAATGCTTTCGTGGGTAGCGGAGTCGTAGCCAAAGACTTTATATGCGGTGCAGATACTACGATAGACGAAGGAGCATCGATAGAGCGTTGTTTCGTAGGCGAAGGGTGCATCATCGATAAAGGTTTCTCGGCAGTAGATACGCTTATCTTTGCTAACTGCGAGTTTGCAAATGGCGAGGCTGCGTCGGTCTTTGCCGCTCCATACACGGTATCGCACCACAAGTCGAGCCTTGTCATCGCCTGCGGACTATCGTTTGCCAATATCGGCAGCGGCACCAATATGAGCAACCACGCTTATAGGCTTGGTGCTGTGCATCAGTCGGTTGCGGGGCGAGGCTGCAAATTCGGCAGCAACTCGTATCTACTATCGCCCACTCACATAGGCGAATACACTATGATTTTGGGGTCGCACAAGAATCATCCCGATACACACGAATTTCCTTTCTCGTATCTGGTCGAAGAGGACGGGATGTCGATATTGATACCGGCAGTAAATTTATTTCGGCTGGGCACTCTACGCGATGTCTACAAGTGGCAGAAAAGAGACCGTCGCCGAGGTATCGATAGCCTCGACAACATATCGTACGACTTGCTTACGCCTTTTGCCATAAAAAAAATAACGAAAGCTATCGCAATACTCCAAGAGCTACAGACACGCAACCCCGAAGCTACGCATTACGACTACAAAAACGTACGCATACAGGCTCATTCGCTAAAGAAAGCTATCGTTTATTACAACGAGGCTATTACCGTCTTTGTAGGCGACTACCTCATACGTCGCTGCACACCAGACAAGGCTGCACCCCTCGAAGACAGCTACAACGAGTGGCTCGACTTGGCAGGGCTTATAACTCCCAAGTGTGTGGTCGAAGAGTGGCTCGACACCCCTGCGACAATAGTAAACAACGATTTCGGCATAGCTCTTTTCGGGCAGGTAAAGGATAATTACCGAAGGTATGTCGATAGCTTTATAGCCCACACATACGATTGCGACGACAGAGCAAAAAATATTTCTCTGCTCGAAAAATACATTTCGATACTCGAGACACTGCGTCGACGGCTACACAAAGAAGCGGCTACGGAGTTCTACGGCGATTCGCGCATAGGATACGGCATAGACTTCGACGACAAGCAAAACGACGACTTCGATGCAGTAGCCGGACATATCGACGACAACACATTCCTCAAAGAAACCATTGCCGATATAGAGCATAAGATAGAGATAGCAAAAGATATATGCAGAAGAGAGTAAAAGAGAACAAAATGATTTTCGGCTTGCACTCCATAATAGAGGCGATAGAAGCAGGCAAGGATATAGAGAAGATATATATCAAACGCGACTTTGGAGGAGAGCTGGCCAAGACCCTTTGGGTGAAGATAAAACAATACGGCATCCCCTGCCAAAAGGTGCCACAAGAGAAGCTAAACTCTTTTACCGACAAAAACCATCAGGGAGCTGTCGCATTCCTCTCGGAGATACAGTATAGCGACATTGCCGATATACTCCCCGCCATCTACGAAGCCGGACGAAGTCCGTTTGTGGTGATTATGGACGGCGTTACCGACGTGCGAAACTTCGGAGCTATTGCTCGTACGTGTGAATGTGCCGGAGTCGATGCTATTGTCATACCTACATACAGGTCGGCTACCGCTACGGCCGACGCCATAAAGGCTTCGTCGGGAGCTCTGTACAATATACCCGTATGCCGAACCGACGACCTATCCGCCACAGTTGCTTTCGTCAAAGAGAGCGGACTTACCGTTGCTGCACTTACCGAGAAGGCAAAAAATCTCTATACCGAAGCCGATTACAACTCGCCGGTGGCTCTTGTGCTTGGAGCCGAAGACCGTGGTATCAGCCCCGAACTGCTCCGACTATGCGATACGCAGATAAAGATACCTATCGTAGGACGTATAGAATCGCTAAATGTCTCGGTGGCAGCGGGTGTGGTAATATACGAAGTCGTGCGACAGAGAGGCAGCAGATATGCGACTCATTTTTCCCGCAATATCGAATAGAAACGAAAAAGGCGCACACACTCTCGTGTACTCGCCTCTTTTCAATCATATGAGTTTATTTAAAGATTCTACTTCTTCACTATACGCTTCGTAGTGTCGTCGGCTCTGACGAGATAAACACCCGAAGGCAAATGCGAAATGTCTATACGGTCGGTATTGTATGCTCTGGCTACCTCTATACCGTATACATTATATATCGTTATATTTCTGACTATTTTATCGGCAGCGACACGGAGTATATTGTCGACGGGATTCGGGTAGAATGATAACTCAGCCTGAGCAATCTCTACTCCCGAACTGGGGCAGGTGTATGTACCGTGCGTATCCGGTATCGAAGTTCCGTCGTTGTAGTATTGCAAACGCCAATTGCGATCGAAAGCATTTTGGTTGTTGGTGGCAAGCACTGTATCTTTTTGCGACGACGGACCGAGTAGGAGTTGTAGTTTGCCTACATCCAAACCATTTCTATCCGGAAGCTGGCAGTAAAGGTCGTCGAGTGCCTGAGTAGAGAGTTTGTTGCCATAGCAATATATTGCATTTATCTGTCGGTTGTGTGCGATATCGAGCGAAGTAAGCAGGTTTTCGTTGCAATATAGCCATTCGAGCTCGGTATTATGGCTGAGGTCTATCGACGCTATTCGGTTGCTACGGAAATTGAGTATCTGCAAGAGCGGATTGTGTGTTACGTCGAGCGACGTGAGCGTGTTCGAATGGCAACTGAGGAAAGTAAGCTCCGCACAGTGGCTGACGTCAAGCGAAGTGAGTTTATTGCGGTAGCAACTGAACCTCGATAGCTTTGTATTCTTGCTCAAATCGAGCGAAGCAATGTTATTGTCGAAGCAGTGGAGTATACTTAACTTTTCGTTTTTCGTGATGTCGAGCGAATCGATATTGTTTTTATCGCAATAGAGTTCGGTCAGTTCCGTGCAGTGGCTGACGTCTATTCCTACTATACTTTCACCGTTTTCGTTGCAGTCGAATTGCTTTATTCCGCCATAGATTACCATGGTATCGGCTGCGACCTTGTATTTTTTCTTCCCTATCCAGAGATTTCCGACCGTGATAGTGCTATTTTCCGATCCGCTAACTATCTTTATGTGTGTTCCGTCGGCAAGAGCAGACATATCGAGAGCTATACTATCTACCGAAGCTTTCAGAGATAGCTTGATGTACTTGCTGGAGTCTACTGTCTGTGCCTTAGAGGAGGCGACGGTCGTTAGTCCGACAGCGATGGCTAAGAGCGATAAAAATACTTTTTTCATACTAACTATTTTTTTAATTTATAACTATATTATTTTTCAACGATATAAACATCCGTTTATTTAGATAGACTAATAAAAATCATGGGGGGGCAAAGGTAATGAAAGTTTTCTTTGCTGCAAAAAAATAAAATTGTATATTACAAAAATGTATGGTCAAGCCACTGCAAGATTGTCGCTACACATTGAAGCGGAAGTGCATTATATCGCCGTCTTGGACGACGTAGTCTTTGCCCTCGACCGAGAGTTTGCCTGCCTCGCGGACTGCCGCCTCCGAACCGTAGGAAATATAATCTTCGTACTTAATCACTTCGGCACGGATAAAACCTTTCTCGAAGTCGGTATGAATCACTCCTGCACACTGAGGAGCCTTGCTACCTGCTCTGAAAGTCCACGCCCGCACCTCATCGGCTCCGGCAGTAAGGAATGTACGCAGGTCGAGCAGAGCATAAGCCGATTTTATGAGGCGCGACACACCCGACTCTTGCAATCCTATCTCGGCGAGGAACATCTGACGTTCGTCGTAGTCG